>CALAPG010000045.1 GCA_937889485.1 uncultured Moraxella sp.
GGTAACTCATGAAAAAACTAACCACATTCCTCTTTGTCATTACCACCGCGATTATGCTACAAGGCTGTGTGCATAAAATTGTCACTGTCCCCGTCAAAGTTGCCTATAAGACCACCAAAGGGGTGGTCAAAGGCACGGTAGCCGTTGCTAAAGCGGTAATACCAGGCGATAGCAACGATAAAAAAGACTAAAATTCATGAGCTGCCTGATCATTGATGGCAATCAGGCGTAGTGTCTTTGCCGTAATATTTCATACAGACAAAGCGCGCCAGCAATCGCCACATTTAGGCTTTCTTGACCGTTGGGTTGGGGTAGAGCAATGGGGTGTGACTGGGCAAATATTTTGTCATCCACGCCTTGCCCCTCATGCCCCATGACTAAGGCTAACGGCTGGGTCAAATCGGTTTGATAAATCACTTGGTCAGTATGGCTACTGGTGGCAAACATGGGTACTTTGACCTTTGCCAAAACGTCTTCAACGCTTACGCCTTCAAAAATCGTTAGGCTAAAATTTGCCCCCATACCCGCTCGCAGCGTCTTGGGTGAATAGGCAGCCGCGCTACCTTGGGTACAAATCACCGTCTTTATGCCCACCGCTGAGGCGGTGCGTAACAGCGTGCCTAGATTGCCATTGTCCTGCACGCCATTGATGATGAGGCAATCGCTGGTGATGTCTTTATCAAAGGTGAGTGTAGGCATGTCAATAATCGCCATGATGGGCAGACTTTCCCCCAGGCTACGGATTTCTTTATACAGATGATCGCTGATGGTCAAGGTTTTGACAGTTGTTAGACGATTTAATAAAGTTTTGATTTCGTCATTGTCCAAACCGCTTTCGCTGACAATCACGGTTTGGGGCGTGAGGCTGGCATTGAGATAGCTTTCTAGCAAATGCGTGCCTTCAATCACGGTTTTGCCGAGTTTTTTACGCTGGCGTGACCCTGTGAGTAGGGCATAGGCAGTTTTGATGGTAGGGTTGTCTTTTGACGTAACGATTGGGTTATAAGTTGTCATTTTCTTCTCTAAAACTTATTTTTTGTAAAACATTTTGAATGTATAAAGGCAATTATTTCATCATCACTTATCAAACCCAATTGAAAATGACTGGCAATGAGAGCCAGTTTCCATTGCCAAGCCGACAAAGTGTTCAAGTCATTTGCCATCATCAAATTCATCATTTAACCGATAAAAATGAGATTTATTTTCACCCACCACAACCAACAAATTTTTGGTAACAAACAACGACAAATAACGCCTAACCGTTGCCGCTGATTTATCCAATAATTCTTGGGCTTGGGCTTGGCGATTGATTAAATATACATAAATTTGGCGAAAAACTTGCAACTCAGTAGCGGATAATTTATCGCTCAAAATTTGCAATTTATCGCTCACCTGCTCAAGGCTTAAGCTATTGTTTTTAATCGCTAAAGACGCTTGAATTGAGCGAAGTCGGTGATTTTTACGAAGATGTAACTGCCGCTCGTATGCCACGCTCAACTGTCCGATTGTCTGAGAAATCGTGACGATTTGGTTGAGCATGGTGTTGGTAATGGAAAACGGCGGTTTCATGGGCAATTATTTTTACTTCGCTTCTTCATGCAGCTTTTTGACATACTCAACTTCGTTTTTTGCCCCAAGTACCACAGGCACACGCTGATGAATATGGGTTGGCGCAATTTCCATAATACGGTTGGTGGCATCGGTGCTCATACCGCCTGCTTGCTCAATCAAAAAGCTCATGGGATTGGCTTCATACATGAGGCGCAGTTTGCCAGCCTTGTCAGGGTGCTTGGTGTCAAACGGGTAGCTAAATACCCCGCCACGGCATAAGATACGGTGAATATCACCCACCATTGCTGCCACCCAGCGCATGTTAAAATCTTTACCACGCACGCCGTTTTTCCCTTCAACAAACTCATCAATGTAACGCTGCATAGGTGATAGCCAATAGCGATAATTGGAGGCATTAATGGCATATTCTTTTGTATCAGGTGAAATTTGAATCGCGTCTTTAATTTGGATAAATTGTTTGGTTTCTGGGTCAAGGCTAAACATGACCACACCAGCACCGAGCGTGATTGCCATGACAGTTGACGTACCATATAGCACATAGCCTGAGGCAAGCTGGTCAGTGCCTTTTTGTAAAAAGTCATGATCGGTCGCGGTTTGTCCTTGGTTATTGTAAGGCAAAATCGAGAAAATCGTGCCCACTGCCATATTGATGTCGATATTGGATGAGCCATCTAATGGGTCAAATAGTACCAATAGCGAGCCATTAGGATTGGCAGGGGTTGAATTATCAAGCTCTTCTGATGCCACGCCAGCGCAGTGAGGGTTATTACTTAATGCCTCAAGCAGCAAGTCATTGGCAATCACGTCCAGTTTTTTTTGGTCTTCGCCTTGCACGTTTTGGTTGCCCGCTTCGCCCAAGATATCGGCAAGTGCGCCACGTTTTAACAAATCACTAATATAAATACACACTTGAGAGATGGTGTGAATGGTGTCACAAATGGCGGGATTTTGACGGTTATTGCTTAGATAATCGGCTAATGTTGACATAAAAACGACCTTGGTAAAATAAATAATAATTGGGTAGTAAAAGGTAGGGTTTGCGGTAGATTGTACCATTTTTTTGCAGGCTTGATGAGCCACAAAAGCAAAATATTGGCGTGTTTATTGGCGGCAAATTAAGTTAAAATAAGCCCATTAAAAATTTAAGAAAAAACTAGGTAATCACATGAACATACTTACCACACAAACCCTATCAAACGAAGCGCTACAAACCAAACTTGACCAAGCTATGGCAAAGCCTGAAAAAACGCAAGGCGGTATTCGCCACTTTATTGGGGTTGAGGGGCTCTCAAAAACGCAGCTAATGCAAATTATCGAAAAAGCCGATGGTTATTTGCTTGGCAATGGACAAATTCGTAACAGTGATGAGCTAGATGGCTGCACCGTGATGAATCTGTTTTTTGAAAATTCCACCCGTACACGCACCACTTTTGATGTGGCTGCCAAACGCTTGGGCGCAAATGTCATTAGTATCGATATTGCCAAATCCAGTACCGCCAAGGGCGAGAGCCTGCGCGACACGCTTTGGAATTTAGAAGCGATGACCGCAGATATCTTCGTGGTGCGTCATTCATCAAGTGGTGCGGCGCATTTTATGGCAACCGAGGTTACCCCAAATATTGCCATTATCAATGGCGGCGATGGCTGGCACGCGCATCCCACCCAAGCCATGCTTGATATGCTGACTATTTACCGTGAAGCCAAACGCCCATTTGAAGAATTGACCGTGGCGATTATTGGCGATATCAAACATAGCCGCGTGGCACGTTCAGATATTTCAGCCCTCAAAACGTTGGGGGTTAAAGAGATTCGCGTGGTTGCGCCCAAGACCTTACTACCTAAAGGCATCGAGCGTTATGGCGTGACCGTGTATAACGACATTGACCAAGCCGTGGTGGGCTGTGATGTACTCATTGGGCTACGCATCCAAAATGAGCGGATTGGCTCACCGCTTTTGCCATCAACCTCAGAATATTTTAAAACCTATGGCATTACCCCAGAGCGTGTGGCACTGGCAAAACCTGATGCCATTGTAATGCACCCAGGTCCAATGAATCGCGGTGTTGAGATTGCCTCAAGTGTGGCAGATGGTGAGCAGTCGGTGATTTTAAAACAAGTTAATAACGGCATTGCCGTGCGTATGGCGGTGCTAGCAATGGCAATGCAAGGGCAGCGCACTAGTAAGGCAATTGGTGTATGACAGTGAGCATCATGTTACTAGAAAAATTCGCCTAGCATCTTGCCTAGGGGCTAGCCCGTTATCAAAAAGCTATCAATTCAAAAAATTTCAAGTAATAAAAAGGCAAAACATGAAAAACTTACTTCCCCAAAACTGGCAGTTTGACACCGCCAAACTGAACAACACACAAACAGACGGCAAATGGCTGCTACCGCCGCTTGTGGATCTATGTGCGCGCCTACGCGAACCTGGGCACCAGTCTCATGGCACCCTCAAATCTGAAGGCAAAGCCGCCCGCCAAAACGGCTTTTTGCATGTGGTGATGCCACCTGATACCATCCCTGTGCTAGAAAATGGCGCATTACTGCAAGGGCTGCGTGAAAGGGCGTACCAAGACGGCGGTATATACTTACATTTACTAGGTGCCATGACGGCAGGGCTTGCAGGAGAAAAACCTGCCAATTTAGCAGGGCTAAAAAAAGGTGGCGTGATAGGCGTGAGTAACGCCCGTGCCAGTTTTGCCAACGATGACGTACTATTGCAAGCGCTAGAATATGCCGCAACCTTTGATATCAAAGTGTTTTTTTATCCTGATGAACCCAGCCTATCCAAAAACGGTGTAGCCCATGATGGTTACATTGCCAGTTATCATGGCTTGGCGGGTATTCCTTGGATTGCTGAGACGGTTGCCCTGTCAAAACAGCTACTAATCGTCGAAGAAACAGGCGTGACCGCGCATTTTAGCCAACTAACTACCAAGTCATCGATTGACTTGATACGCTGGGCAAAACAGCGCGGTTTGCCTGTCACCTGTGACGTTGCCATGCACCAACTACACTTGACCGATGATGCGTTGATTGGCTTTAATGCCCTTGCCTATGTGTTGCCACCGCTTCGTAGTAATACCGACAAAAAAGCTTTGCTTGAGGGCTTGGCAGATGGCACGATTGATGCCATTTGTAGCCACCATGAGCCGCTTGCCAAGACCGCAAAACAAGCGCCATTTGCTGAGTGCCATGCAGGGATTAGTAACTTTGACACCTTTATGGCATTGGGCTGTCAGTTGGTGGCAGATAGGGTATTAACTACCGAACAACTGGTAGAAAAAATTAGCATCAATCCTGCCAAAATTGCAGGGATTGACACGTTATGGCAGCAAAAAGGCGGGGCGGTGCTCGTTGACCCGAACGAGTCGTGGTGTGTTACCAAAGATAGTATGATATCGGCAGGCAAAAACACCCCATTTATCGGTAGTCAGCTGGTGGGTAAGGTGACACAGGTATTTTTTTAACTTGCTATCAAGACGCTAAAGTTATTTGGCGGGTTTGGCAGCCTTGATAATGCTAGGCGTATTGGGGTTGGCACTGTGGCGGTGTTTGTGGGTGCTGCACGCAAAACTGCTTACAGAAATCAGTGTGGCAGCTAAGGTGATAACGCTGGCTATGGCAAGGTGTCTAGATGGGTGAGTGGATGTTTTCATATAAACCTATACAGTTGTTACTAAGTAGTCAGGGTTAACAAGTAATAAATGAATGTTTAAAACTATGGTTTTGGGAGTTTTGGGCAAATAATATCACCAATTGTGTGCTGTGTCGCACTTATATTGACTCAAAATTGAGTTTAGCCAATAGTCAACTAGCAAAAAATGGCAACATTAACCCTGTTTGCCATTTTTTGTATTATGTCAATATCCCATTATCTCATACAGGGCAATCGCACTATAAAAATTTTCCGAACAGCAACTTTTCACGGAAAGCCGTATTTTGAGACGCCCTAATTTTGTGACGCTTTACCGACAGATTAGCATCACCATTAGCACGAATAAGATTTAACGCAGTGCGAGTAAGCAAAGCAATATTAGCCTTTTCATTGCGTTCAAGCTTGATAGCAGTATCCTCACCGAATATTACATCAAGCACCCAGTGCTGACTATTCTCAATTGCCCAATGCTTGCGAAGGGTATCGCCAATCGTGGTTAAATCTGTCAACGACGATAAATAATAGCGACGTTCTGTGCTTACGTTACCTTGAATATCACGAGTGGATTCAACCATCACAACAGCATTTAGCGTATGCCACTGGTCTTTTTGTTCCAACCAATCCAACTCAGTTGAAATCGCATAACGTCTAGTTTCAAGGCGACCATGGTCTTTTTCGGTAGTTTCATAGACTTTTAGTTGCTTGTTATCAAACTGAGTATTGAGCCACAAAGATACATCATCGAATAAAGTTTTATGATTATTTTTTAACGCCAAGATGTAGTTGCCACCTTGTTTGATAATTTGTTTGGTGGTGTCTTTTTGGCAATACATGGCATCAGCCGTGATGGTGCTACCTTTGATGTCGATAAGACTAAGTAGCTGTGGCAGTGTGGTGATTTCATTGGCTTTGTCGTTGATGTCGGTTTGGGCTAGGATAAGTTTAGCTTCACTGGCATAGGCACTAACAAGCTGTAAATTATCGTTATCGTGATGACTACCTTGTACAAATTTGCCATCAATGGCAATGTGTTTGTGCTTTGGGGCGTTGTGGTTTATCCATTGGCTAAAATAGCGGTTAATTTGGTCTTTATTTAATCGTTTCATAACGTTGCTAAAAGTGTCATGTGAGGGTATGCCATTGGTTAGGTCAAGAAAGCTGGCAAACCACGTTTGGTTTTCACTAGCAAAGTCCTCAATGGCTACCCAGTCACTATAGCCACATAGTATGCCTGTGAGGGCAATGGTTAAAATGTTTTTAAGTGGGTGTAGTAGGTTTTTGTTTTGTCGTCTTGGGTCTTCTATTTGACTTAGGTATGCAATTGGGTTTGTGAGCATGGTGGTTCCCTTGTCGCTTTTGCTCACAGTTTATCATTCTTTTGAGTTTTTATAGTGCGATTGCCCTGTTGGTGTACTGGTATCGATATTCTCTTTAATCGATACCAACTCACAGCCCATCTCTTGTAGCTGATTAACCAGACTGATCAATTCTTTTAGGCTACGGCCCAAGCGGTCTAGCCGCCAAATATATAATGTATCGCCTTCACGCAAGGCCTTAAGGCAGTTCTCTAGTTCAGATCGATGATCGTTAACAGAGGATATTTTTTCTTGATAGACCTTCTCACAGCCCAATTGGGTGAGTGCATCAAGTTGCAAATCTAAGTTTTGGTCAATGGTGGATGTTCGAGCGTAACCGATTTTCATATAGCCAAGATTAATCCTATTGTAATTTGGTCATACCTGCTTTATTCACCGCCCCTTTATCAAAGGTGACCGTATACACACAACCTTGTTGTTGATTGATCTTGTGAATTAGAAGATCAGAAAAATCTGATGACATGGTGTGATAAATAGCCAGTGCTTGTAACACCAATGCCTGATGTTCAAACACCAATGTATCAATTGCCAATAACTCATCCAAGATCATCGCCACTTGACTGCGAGATTGGTTATAGACACGTCTTAGTAACCAAATCAGCTCTATCAACACAATAACAGAGATATAGCCCTTTTTATGCGCATTTAGGCTTTCAAGAAATGCACTGGCTTGCTCAGCTTGTTCTTGATCATCCTGAACAAGATAACGAGCCAGTACGTTGGTATCAATACCAATAAGCTCAGCACTACTCTCCATGAATCGCACCCATTGCAATGCCGTCATTCATCTCATCGATACTGGCGGTTATGTTAGTTTTCACCAACCCTTTGAGACGGCGAATATCACCTTTGCTGTGTTCGGACACAGGCACAAGTTCAATAACTCCATTATCGTGCTTCACGATAGACAACTTTGTATTGTTGGCCAGATTAAGCTCTGCCAATAGACTATCAGTCAGCACAAGGACATTCGGCCGATCTGGGTAGTGGTTGCTAACCGTTAATATATCTAACATAACTTCTCCTGTTTGACAGTGAGAACAAAAAGTATAAGGTTAGTATGAGCCAGAACTATATAAAAAGCAATTTCTAGAGGGTTATTTTAACGTTGTTTTTTAGACGAGTTTTTATTCAAAAAACTGTAGAGGACACTAACAGACAAAAAAATGTACTTGCACAAAATATTGAAAATGAAATAAAAACAAAAAACCACCACATTGCTGTGATGGTTTTGGCGCCTTTTGCTGGGCTCG
>CALAPG010000046.1 GCA_937889485.1 uncultured Moraxella sp.
AGAGTCAACGGCCCTAAGCGCCCCATATACATCATAAACATAATCACCAATTGCCCCGCCTCACTCAAGTGCCCTGTAAAACTACGGGACAACCCAACCGTAGCAGACGCAGAAATCACCTCAAAAAAGATATCAATCATATGCCCATTGGGCTCAATAATCGTTAGCACAAATGACGCAAGCACAATCATCAAAATAGAAATACTCATCACGGCAAAAGACTTTTTGACCAACTGATCAGGGATTGCACGGCTAAATAAAGTCACCTGCTGGTGCTGTCGCAGATACGCCCACGTTGATGCCATAATAATCACAAAGGTACCAATTTTGATACCACCACCTGTGGACATAGACCCCGCCCCAATAAACATTAAAATAAACGTCAGCAGCGTACCTGCATCGCCCACTTGACTATAATCAATATTATTAAACCCCGCTGTACGTGCAGTCACCGCCATAAACCAAGCAGCAAACCAGCGTTCTGCCCCCTCCAAATGCCCCAAGGTATGACTGTTTTGTCGCTCTAATAACCAAAACAGCACGCAGCCCACAACATTTAGGGTCAACGTCCCAAGTAGCATCACCCGCGTGTGAATGGTAAATTTTTGCCAGCGCTTGTGTTTAATCACATCTAAAATCACCAAAAACCCAATCCCACCCATCATAATGAGCAAGCTAATAATAAAACTAATCATCGGGGTATGCACATAGGCGGTCATATTATCGCCTGTCAACGCAAAACCAGAATTGTTAAAAGCAGAAATTGACAAAAAAAATGCCTCATACATGGCATCTTTTAACCCTTTGAGCGGTAATAAACACCAAGTAAGCCCCAAAAATCCCAAAAACTCCGTCAAAAACGCAATTTTGATTACCGACTTGGCAGTACTACCAATTTGATTACCGTGTGTACCCAGCGCCTCTTGGGCAGTCATCGAGCCTGATAGCCCCATCTTACCCTGCAAACTGGTTAGTACCAAAATGGCAAAGGTCATAAACCCCAACCCGCCAAATTGTATCAACGCAATAATCACCATCTGCCCAAAAGTAGTATAGTTGCCCGTGTCCACCACATTGAGCCCCGTCACCGTCACCGCAGACGTTGCGGTAAATGCGGCAGACAATACCGAAATCGGCTGGTGAGTTGCCACAGGGAGCGACAACAATCCTGTACCTATAGCAATGAGTATAAAAAACCCCAACGACAAAATCGCTGGGGAAGATAAACCCGATCGTGGTCGGGCTGCAGGCGGCTTTTCTGGCTCAACTGGTTTGGATCTATCAATAATCTTGGGTTTTTCGCCTTTTTTGACTTCACGAAACGACATGATTCACTCGATTCACTAGGGGATAAGGTTAGATTGCAGTTTGACGAATTGCTTTGGCAAGACGGCGCAACGCTGGGGCAACGCCACCTACCACCAGTTTATCACCGCCTTGAAAAAAATAATCGGGCGGTAACTGGTTGTACAGTGTCTGTCCACGTTTGAGCATAAAGAAAATGATATCAGGGTGGTCGCGTTCAATATCAGACCATGGGTGTCCACGCCACTGCTCGGGTGGGTCCAAGCGAATCAAAAACTGCTCATCACCCAGTGCCATATACTGACGCACCATGGGATAATTCATCTTTTGGGCAATGCGGATGCCCATGTCTTGTTCAGGGTGAATGATATTTTTCACCCCAAGGCTTTGCAAAATTTGGTGATGCGAGTCGGTTTTGGCTTTGACCCACAGGTTTTGCACCTTCATGCTTAGCAAGTTTAGGGTACATAAAAGGCTAGCTTCGAGATTGTCACCAATACTCACCAGT
This sequence comes from uncultured Moraxella sp., assembly GCA_937889485.1. Classification (GTDB taxonomy): domain Bacteria; phylum Pseudomonadota; class Gammaproteobacteria; order Pseudomonadales; family Moraxellaceae; genus Faucicola. Next base: position 1,814 of record CALAPG010000046.1, read on the forward strand.
ACCCCATCAAAATTTGCCAAGTCTAGTTCTTCCATGGTTTCTTTGTCGGTGGCATCGGCTATGACGGCACGCGTCACATGCTCACTGATATCATCAACCAGTTTTTCATCAATATCAATTGCCAGCACTTGGTTGCCCAGCTGCTGTAGTTCGTTGGCACACGTTTGCCCAAACACACCCAGTCCAATAATTGCAAATTGCATGATGATCTCCCTACAAGTAAATTAGATCGGTTGCCGCTGGCGGCTGGCTTCATACAACATCATGCCAGTTGCCACGCTTACATTCAGGCTTTGGATGCTGCCCTGTGTATTGCCCACCATGGGGATATATACCAGTTGATCGCAGGTATCGGCAGTTAGCCTACGAATACCTTCGCCTTCTGAGCCCATCACAATCGCCACGTCACCTGTAAGATCACAGTCCTTCGCCGCTTTTGCGGTGGCGTCCAAGGCAGTGCCAAAGACAAACACCCCTTGTTTTTTGATCTCTGTGAGGGTGCGGGCAAGGTTGGTGACTTGCACAAAGGCAATAAGCTCGGTTGCGCCTACCGCCACTTTGGCAACGGCAGGTGTGATGGTTGAAGTGTGGTGTTTTGGAATAATGACCGCATCCACACCCATCGCCACCGCGGTGCGCAAGCAGGCGCCCAAGTTATTGGGATCAGTGATTTGGTCTAAGATCAGCAATAACACGGGTTTTTGCTGCTGCTGTTTGTGGCTAATTAGCTGCTGCAAGTCCGTTTCATCTTGCAAGGTAGCAGGGCGCGCTTGTAGCACCACCCCTTGATGCTGGGGACTTTCTGCCAGTTTGGTAAGTTTGTCTTTGCCCGCGATTTGTACGCTAATACCGTATTGCTGTGCCAATTGCACCATAGTTACCACATTGCTATCGGCTTGCTTTGTGTCTTGAATAAATAATGCCAGTCCATCCATACCACGGTGTTGCAGCAAAGATTGCACGGCATGTATGCCATAAAAATACACGGGTTTTGCCATGATTAATTAACCTTCTAAGTGGCAGATATATTGCACGATGGCATCATTGCGCATCACATAACTACTATGACCTTCAACTAAAAACGCTTGTCCAGCGCGGTAATACGTAAAATCTTCTTCTGCAGCCAATTTGACTTCACACTCACCCACCAAGATTTCAATGCGTTCTGACGATTCGGTTTTAAATTCGTAGGCTGGAATATCGCTGTCACATGGTAGCACAATTCCTAACATTTTTTTACGACCATCTTCAAACCAAACAGTACGACTAAAAGTACGACCTTCATAATAGACATTCGCTATCTTTTCTACCGAGACATGGTCGAAACGATTCGGTGACGTCATGAGATTCTCCTTGAAATAAACAGTCAGTTTGCCTTAATCATAGCTAGACAATTTTGGGTGATTTGCGGTGGCAGCCACTGCCCACGGCTTAAAAAATCAAAAAGTGAGGCGTTATTCCTCACTGGAGCAAATGCCTAAGGGGTTGATAGAGTCTTGAGAAAGTCACATATGCTGCCCGATAATAGCATACCACCAAACGTCCGCGATTGTATGACAATCCGCTGACAAACGATTAGGCTGCTCTATTATAGTGGTTTTTTGGGCGCGGTTTTTGGTTTTATTGCGTTGCTTATTTTGTAATTGTCCCAATTATGCTATTGTTGACTTCGGCATCACCAGATGGAATTTTTACTGATTTTTTGATGCTTGTCTAGAACTATTCGTAACATTTCACACCCAGATTACAATAAAGTTTGATGACTTTTTGGGCGGTGGCACCGCTTTTTGCCAGTCATTGACAGGATGGATATGCTAATTCAGTTAACCTTACAAAATTTAGCGCTCGTGAACCACGCCGAGATCGACATGGATGCTGGTTTTAATATCATTACAGGTGAAACGGGCGCAGGAAAATCCTTGTTATTAGATGCACTTAGCTTATGTGTGGGCGGGCGTAGCGAGGCTGGTTTGATTCGCCATGGACAAAGCCAAGCTGAGGTATTTGCCGCGTTTGATATCAGCCACTTGCCAGAGGTGAGCGCTTGGCTAGATACGCAAAATTATAGCGCTGAGGATAATATGCTACTCATCCGCCGCCAATTGACCAATCAAAATAGCACGGTACGTAGTAAAGCTTGGTTAAATGGCATGCCTATTAGTATTAATGAGCTAAAAGTTTTGGGCGGTTTGTTGGTTAATATTCATAGCCAGCACGCGCAGCAAAGCTTGCTACGCCCCCAGTTTGTGTTGGAGTGGCTAGACAGTGCCACGGGACTCACCGACCAAGCCCATGCAGTCAAACACGCTTTTTTGGTATATGAACAGCTCACTACCCAAGCCAAGCAACATGCCAAAGAAGAACAGCTACGCCAACAGCAAATTCAGCTGTTAACCAACCAATTAGCGGATATTGAGCCGATTGCTGATATCCACTATGCCGAGCTTGAGGCAGAGTATGATGAGCTTTCAAACCTTGAAAATCTAATGCAGCAAGCGGCTTTATCGGTCAACTTGCTTGACAATGACAACGACGAACCCGATGTCATGGGGCTACTAAGCCGCACTATCAAGCTGTGTGAAGCACAAGCGGGGCTAAGCCACACCTATAGCGATTGCCTAGAACAGCTGTACCTTGCGCAAGCACAGATTCAGGAAGTGGCGAGCACACTGAGTAACTATGCAGACGGGCAAAGCTTAGACCCCAAAAGGCTTGCCCAGTTAGATGAACAGTTATCAACATTTCACCGCTTGGCGCGTAAATACCAAACCACGCCCGCCGCTTTGATAGAGGATAGCAAGGCATGGCAAGCTCAGCTAGCAACTTTGCAAGCCGTCATGTCACCTGAGGCAATGGCTGTACAAATTGATGAGGCATACGCCCACTTTTTGGCAAAAGCGCAAGCGCTTGACACCCTACGCCAGCAGCATGCCCGCTTGCTAACCGAAGTGTTGGTCAATCGCCTTAAGCCACTGGCACTGCCAAATGTGCAGGCAAGCTTTGAATTTACCCCGCTTGATAAGCCGCAAAGTAGCGGATTGTCACATATTGAGTTATTATTTAGCGCCAACGTGGGTATGCCCATGCAGCCCATCCATAAAATCGCGTCAGGGGGCGAGCTATCAAGGCTTGCGCTGATTATGCAGGTCATCGATGCCCAAGGCATCTGCCGTACGGGGCAAGCCGCGGCAACGACCACGCGCCAGTTATTGGTATTTGACGAGGTAGATGTGGGGATTAGCGGTGGCACCGCCCAAGTGGTAGGTGAGCTGCTACGTGAGCTTGGGCAAGAGCAGCAAATTATTGCCATTACCCACCAATCGCAAGTCGCTGCCCAAGCACACCAGCATATTTTGGTCTATAAAACCCAGCAGCAGCAAGCACAATCACACCTCAAAATTGTAACAGGTGAGACACAAGTTCAAGAACTCGCGCGCATGGCAGGCGGCGTTGATATTACCAAAGACACGCTCAATCACGCGCGTAGCTTGCTTGCCAGCGCGCACAACAAGCCTTGAAGATAGTACCCTTTAATCACCATTCACCTTTGGCAGCTGATTATTTGGCGCCTTTATTATTGTATTGACCACGGTAAACGGTCATCTAGCTAGGTTACTCATGCAATGGCAAAAAAACCAAACCTTACCCACCATTTTTTGATTGCCTCTTCAAGTATTGATGAGGGGATATTCCATCAATCATTGGTATATATCTGCCGCCAAGATGAACAAGGCGCACTTGGCTTGGTAGTCAATAAACCGATTGACCATACCAATGTTGCCAAGTTATTTGAAGAATTACAAATTGACGTCACCGTGACCGATCTGCATCGCCAATTGCCCTTAGATGGCGGCCCAATGAATCCTGAAGTGGGCTTTGTGTTACACACAGGGCAGCCTGAGTGGGCGTCCTCATTTGCGATTACTGAAAACGTGTGTATCACCACCAGTAAGGATATTTTGCACAGTATTGGTACAGGTCAAGGCGTTGAACATTTTGAACTTTGCCTAGGGCATGCTAGCTGGAAAAAAGGACAACTAGAAGATGAAATTTGCCAAGGTGATTGGTTTGTTTTGCCTGCCTCTATGGCGCTGTTATTTGATGTCGACCACAAAATGCGCTGGCAAATTGCCGCGGCACAGGTTGGCGTAGATTTTAATAAATTAAGTTTGGATATTGGTCATGCCTGAAACCTCAACTCAGATTCAAACCGTGATGGGTCTAGATTTTGGCATCGCCAAAATGGGCATTGCCCTTGGCAACACTTTGACCCAAACCGCCACCCCACTGATGCAGTTTCCGATGGATAACGGTAAACCTAACTGGCAAGCACTGATTGATCTTATTTGCCAATGGCAAGTTGCCACTATCGTGATTGGGTTACCCCTCAACATGGATGGCAGCGCCTCCGAGCTTGGTAACCGTGCCAAAAAATTTGCCCGCAGGCTCAACCACCAGCTTGAAATAGCGCACTTAACACGCCCGATTGTATTGGCAGATGAACGCCTAACCAGCCGTGAAGCCAAAAATTTGGCATGGGAATATGGGCTGATCAAAGACGAAAAAACACCGATCGACAGCATTGCCTCTGCCATTATGTTAGGTAGTTGGCTACGTAGCGGTGCAGGAGTAACGTTACCATGACTAGCAGCCCGCAATTATCTGACCCAAAAACCGCTGCCCCTACGGGTTTTAGCCCAAGAATGGTGCAGCTGATACAACAAGCGCAAACCCTCAATCGCTATGCCATTTATTTGGTGTATTTGGCGATTGCGATGTTTTTGCTATTTGGCACCCTAAAAAGCTTAAGCCAGTTTAAAGACAGCCACACAATTTATACCCTGTTTCATACGGTGCCTTATACCCTTCTTGGGCTGTCCATTCCCCTATCTTGCTATGTGGCTTTTATCCTGTATCGCTACCGCCTAAGCCAGCCTAGCATGCTCGCGCTATGTATTGGCATGGGCTTTTTGTTATTTGCCATCAGTAGCTACGTCGCACTGGCGGCGTGGATTGGTGTGGCGTTTATGTTTAGAGCCAACCTAAACCGATTTTTTACTTATCTTGACGAGACTAACCATGCATGATGCCCATTACCACCTTGATACCCAAGGTCTGATTTGTCCCGAACCCATTATGTTACTTCACAAAACGGTACGCAAAGCCCAGTCAGGTGAGGTGATTCATGTCATCGCCAATGACCCTGCCACCACGCGCGATATTCCCAATTTTTGCCGTCATTTGGGGCATGAACTCATTGATCAACAAGACATCATTAACCCAAGCCAAGCCAAGGAGCCCGACCCTTACGCCAATGTCTATCATTATTGGTTAAAGAAAAAATAACGACCGTCCTACACCCTCAATAATTTTTTCTAATAATGTTTGATTATTTTTATGTCACAAACAGCCGCCCGCCAACCACGCCAAGTCAAAGCCCTGCACGTCACCGATGAACCCAGCTATATCCAAGCGTTTCGGCAAGAATTAGTCACGCGCGGCTTGGCAACCAACACCCGAAACGCGTATATTCGTGACTTGATGCTATGTGAAACCACCCACCCCAAAGCCCTCACTCGTTGGGATGCCTCTGACGTGCTACACTGCCTTGCAGCACTCTATCAGCAAGGCAAAACTGCCCGTAGCCAAGCGCGAGCATTGTCTTCCTTAAAGCAGTTTTTTTTATGGCAAATCAATGCCAATTTGCGTGATGACAACCCT
>CALAPG010000047.1 GCA_937889485.1 uncultured Moraxella sp.
CCTGAAAGGCTTAAACCCCAAGGTGGCGTCACGCAAAAAGTCCCACTGTCCAGACTGACGCTCAAGGATCTCGACAACCTGATCGACCCGCATCGTAATGAAAAGCTCTATGCCGCCATTCGCACCCAGCTGGAACAGCATGGCGGCAAAGGCGACAAGGCACTGCCCGTTTATCCAGTCATTGAACAAGAAATCCCGCCCAAAGTAGGGGATACCTTCAACCATGGGGTTTATAAGAACGCCAAAGCCACCATTGAAGGCGTTGCCAAAACCAACGGCTACTTTGATGCCAAATGGCTCAACAGTTCTGCGGATATTATTTTGCCTGACAACAGCGCCGAGGTAGACCTTATCTTTGATACCCAGCAGCGCTACCACTTTGATACCATTAAAATCTACAGCATTGACAAAGAAGGGCGCCTGACCGACGACCCCAATCAACTGCCCCTAAAACCAAAGCTACTAAAAGCGCTCATGCCTTATCAAAAAGGCGATCCTTACTATCAGCCGTTTGTCACAGAATTTACCAATAACCTCACCGCCACCCGTTATTTTAATGGCATCGATGTAGATGTGGTGATGCCATCGGATGAAGCCGCCACTGAAGGCATTGACTTTAAAAACTCATCAACCATGGACAGCGCCACCGCTGCCAGCGAGCGCCAAGACCAAAATCTAGATGACTCTCAAACCAATCAAGCCGAAGCTTTGCTACCCGAACCTACCCAAACCACTGCCAAAACTACCAAAAATCCCTCAGAACGCGTTACCCCTACCCACCAAAAAATAGGCAACCAAAAAGCGGTTAACCAAGTGCAAAACCCAGAGGACATTGCCCCCTTACAATTTGCCATCGATGACTCAACCGAACAGCGTCTCAACGCCATTAGCCGCAAGGCAAAAAGTTTATTAAGCGCGCCTGAGGATATGGAATTATCGCCTGAAACCAATAACAACAGCAAAAACCCACTGGTTGTCATCGCCAACACCGTTAGTAAAGTAGCCAAAAAACTGGATAAAAACGAGGATTTACCGATTCAGCCAAGAGAAGGCGAGGTCATCCCCAAACAAACACCACAGCAAGTATATGCCGAAAAACAAATACCCACCTACGTGGTATTAAATGCCACAAAACCACACGAAGCCCAAATCGGACTGGGTTATGAAACTGACGTGGGCGCGCGCGTGGTCGGCAAATACAGTAATAACTTGGTCAATCGTAGCGGTTTACAAACAGGCATCACCCTCTCTGCTTCCAAAGTAGATCAGGCCATTGAGCTCAATGCCAGTTTACCTTATAAACATCCCTTAAATGACAAACTCACAGGCACGGTGGGGTATGAGCATAAAAAAGTTGACGACATTATCAACACCTTTGAAGCTGATACCGTCTATGCCACTATCGCTCGCAATATCTACCATGATAGTGGCTGGAATAGAACCTACTCACTGCGCTATCGAGGCGACGAACTTAGCGTTGACCCCGAAAAATTTGATACCGACAGCTTACCCTATCCTTTTAACAACCACGCCTCTGACTACACTCAGCAGGCATTGCTAGCGGGCTACGCGCTCAACAAAACCGTGGCAGATAACCTACTTGCTCCCACATACGGCTATAGCCAGCGTTACTCAATTGAAGTAGGTGCCAAGGGCTTGCTCAGTGATACCAACATGGCAATCTTGCGTGCGGGTGCAAGCGGCATGTACAGTTTTGGCAAAGACAAAAAACAACAAGTGCTTGGACGGTTGGATTTGGGCTATCTTTATAGCGGCGACTTTTATGACGTACCCTACCGCTCACGTTTTTTTGCAGGCGGCGACCAAAGTATTCGCGGGTTTAACACCGACAGTTTGGCGCCCACGTACGGTGAGGGCAAATTTTTGGTAGGTGGCAACGCGTTGGCGGTCGGTTCTGCCGAATATAACTACGAATTTCGCCCCAGTCTTAGAGGCGCCTTGTTCACCGACTTTGGTAATGCCTATGACCTAGACAAAAATTACACCAATACCACAGAAGTAAGTATTGGGGCAGGGGTACGCTGGAAATCGCCTATCGGGCTGGTAAGATTTGATGTGGCAAAAGGGCTCACAGGGGATAATAACAGCCTGCGCCTGCACTTTTTTATTGGCTCACCTTTATAACCCTGATAGCCTAAAATACATAGATAGCAAACATACACCAGTTACGTGAGACAATGCCCGTTAAATACAAGATTTTTAAGTGAAAATTTGTTAGTATAACGCCCTATTGACTGGACTTTAGCCAACGACTTATTGATTAGCGATTTTAATGAAAGACCCAAACAACCACGAGCAGCCGCCCAAAGATCCCGCAACCGATCAACCGCCTGCGCTACAAACCACCTCAGCGGATGAGCCATCAAATGACCTAGAACACGGCGGGTCAAAACGCTGGCGCCCGCTTGGTATTTTGGCAAAAGTACTCATGGTACTGCTGCTAGTGTTGGTGACAATCATTGTTGGCGTTTATTATGCGGTTGGCACCCCGTGGGGTACCCAATTATTAATCAAAGCACTGGTCAAAGAAACAGGTATCCGCCTCAAGTATGGGGAAGGCAATTTGCGCGATGGGCTATGGGTCTATGACTTGACCATGCCTGCCAATCCGCCAAAAAGCTATGTGGAGGTCACTGTGGATCGCGCTTATGTCAAAGTGGGCTGGCGTGCGGTTTTAAATAAAGAGGTGCACCTTAGAGAAGCCAAAATCCACAACATGGTAATCAACTACAAAAAACCACCCAACAACCAGCCTTTTGACTATGAAAAAATTAGCTTGCCCGTCAATCTAACCCTAGATGACGTCCAAGCCAACTTGGTTAGATACCAACAAGTAACCAAAGAGCCGCTGGATTTTAAACAAGCGCATGTGCAAAACTTTACTTGGTATGACAGCCAAATCAAGGTAGGCGCTGCCAAACTGTCGTATAACGAGCTGTTTAGCGCTGATCAGCTGTCAGGTAACATTGATTTACAACATGATTATCCGCTAGATGTCACAGGTCAAGTGGTGGTTCATTCTTTGAGTAAAGCCTACATTGATGCGCTAGATGCCCATGTTATGGGTAGTTTAAAATTCATGACCGCCGATATCAACAGTCGTTATAACAATGCTGCCGTAACGGGTCATGTCACTGCCCAACCCCTTGACGACCATGCGCCATTTAACGCCAAAGTAGTGTGGCAAGAAGTGTTACTACCATACGCCACCGATCAAAATATCCGCCTCAAAAATGGCGTAGCGACCGCTTCGGGGGTAACAGACCATATTGAACTGCGTATCAACACCGATTTGACCGCCAAAGATATCCCCAATGGGCACTATCAAGGGCGAGGGGTGATTGAAGAACAGCGCCTCAAAATTGAGCATTTGACCGCCCAAGTGGCGCAAGGGCAACTCACCACTCAAGGTACCATTGATTGGCGTGACCGTACGCGTATTGCCCTTATGAACACGGGCAACCAGTTTAATATCCGAGGTTTATTACCAAAAGATATCGCACCCTATGCCCCCACCACCTTAACGGGCAAGCTTTCGGTGGTATATGATGTTGCTACGGACAAGTTACCGATGCAAGTGCGTGCCAACCTGCGTCAACAAGATGGCGAAGTCATTAATGCCGACATTCGTAAAGCCAACGGCAAAAACCAGCCTTATGTGATTGATGCCAACTGGCGACAATTGGTTCGCCACCAACTTCCCAACAGTATTGGTGAGCTCAATAGCCCAATAGGTAAGGCACATGTGGAATTTTTGCCGCAAATTGCCAAAAAACCCAGTAGCTTACAAGTCAACGCCTCAGCGCATCTCATTAAACTCAACCAAGCACCGCGCGGTGATTACCAATTAACCCTGAAGCAAACGGGACAACTCATTGATATTAATCAATTAGTCTATCAAGGTGTGGCAGGGCAGTTATCTGGTAAAGGCAACATAAAACTTGCTAGCGCCAAGCAACCATTATCTTGGCAAATTAATGCCACCACCCATAATCTCAACGCGCATAGCATTTTAGATAGTTTGCCATTACAAGACTTAACGGGCAATGTGGTGGCTTCGGGTATTTTTCAACAAATTGCTCAGCCCCGCAAAAAAACGCTATCGCGCCACGACGTCACCATCACCCAAATAGACATGGTCGGTGACTTGTTGGGTGCAGATCGCAGTAAAAAACACCTTGCACTAAGAGGGGCGGGACGCGTTAAAGCCGAATTACTTGCCAACCAACTAACACATATCAGTGCCAAATTTGATGGCAGCCTAAACGCGCCCAACGTACCCAAAGGAGAGTTTAAATTTGACGTTGATGGCAGTCCAAAACAGCTTACCATTCGCCAATTTAGTCACCAAGGGAAACAAGGTGGCATCAACGCCAAAGGTCTCATTGATCTAACCCAAGGTATTGCGTGGCAAATCGCCGCCGATATGCAAAATTTTGATGCCAGTTATTTTGTCCCAAGTTTGCCAAGCCAACTATCGGGTAATCTCACCACCGATGGCTATTGGCGTGACAGTGCCCAGTACATTCATATTGCCAACATGAATCTCAAAGGACGGCTAAAAAACAAACCATTGACTGCAGCGGGTCAACTAACTGCCAAACTCAACTTGCCCAAAGACTTATCAAGCCTACGTCATATTTTTGACGCCAATAGCAATGACCAAAAAGCCCGCCAAATTCGCCGCTTAATCGACAATATTCAAGCCAACAACTTGTTACTACAGTGGGGCGACAACCGCATCACCGCCAATGGCAACCAAAACCAACTGGTAACCAGTGTGGATATTAGCACCCTTGATGCGCTAATACCCCAAGTAAAAGGTATCATCAAAGGCGGCATTATACTGGCACAAGATAACCAGCAATCCTTACCCAATATCTATATAGACTTGGTTGGGCGCAATATTGCGGTACCCAACTTTGTGGTGCTGGATGCCAAAATCACAGGTAAATTGGTCAATCTTGCCAACTCGCCTAGTCAATTACAACTCAATGCCACAGGACTCAATATTGCCAATCAGCCGCTACGCGCGTTGCAGCTGCATTTTAATGGCACCCAAAATAACCACACCCTAGACATCAAAACGGACAGTACCAAAGGTCAAGTGCAAGCCACCCTCAAAGGCAGCATTGACTTACGCAAACAGCAATGGCAAGGGGTATTGGGAAATGGGCAGATTGGCACCAAATACGCCAAACTGCAACAATTACAACCTGCACAATTGCTATTTGGATGGCAAGATCTTAATGTGCAAATGGCAGCCCACTGCTGGCAAATGGTGGGTCAAAATGGCACACTGTGCCTAAAAAACAACCTCATTGCCACCGCCAAACACGGGCAAGTGGATTTAAGTGTGCAGCAAATTGACAGCCAAATCTTTTCTGTCATCATGCCAAGAGACATTGCGTGGTCAGGCAAGCTGAGCGGTACCGCCTTGGTACATTGGCAGCATCACCAAAAACCCACCGTCAATGCCAGCTTCTATAGTGACAACGGCGTGTTTGGTACGGCGCCGCAAACCCCCGAAGAAAACCCAACTACCATCGCTTACCAGCGTGTTAGTGTCATTGCGCGCTCAACCCCCGAGGGTCTCAAACTGCGAGCCGACCTCAAGACTGCCGACAACGCAGGCAGTGGCTAAGATCGGAAGAGCAC
>CALAPG010000048.1 GCA_937889485.1 uncultured Moraxella sp.
CCTACATGACCATAAATGACATGGCTAAATTAACTTTTGAGGAAAACTTATGAAAGCAATCAAAACCGCCTTATTGGCTAGCGCGTTAATTGTAGGTTCTGCCAACTTAACAGGCTGTGGTTACAATGCCATGCAAGCGCAAGATGAGCAAATCAATGCGTCATGGTCAGAGGTGGTTAACCAGTACCAGCGCCGTGCCGACTTGATTCCAAACCTTGTCAAAGTGGTAGAGCGTTACGCCCAGCATGAACAAGCTACCCTCACCCAAGTCACCCAAGCGCGCTCACAAGCCACTACCATCAATGTCAATGCTGACGTACTCAATGACCCAGCCGCCTTTCAGCGTTATCAGCAAGCTCAAGACCAATTGGGTGGTGCATTATCACGTTTGATGGCAGTTTCAGAGCGTTACCCAGACCTAAAAGCCGATAAGCAGTTCCAAGAGTTACAAGCCCAACTTGAAGGCACAGAAAACCGTATTACCGTGGCGCGTGGTCGTTATATTCAAGACGTACAAACTTACAATACCACGGTACGCCAGTTCCCAACTAATGTTACCGCCAAGGTATTTGGTATGCACACGCGTCCTAACTTCACGGTAGGCAATGAAGCCCAAATCTCAACCGCGCCCACGGTGGAATTTGGCAACAACCCTGCTGCCACTAGCAACACTGCCAATGCGGACGGTCAACCTGTCCAAAATACTGGCAACACTGGCAATGCAGGCGGTCAACCCGTCAATAACAACAGCGCAACTGCCACTGCAAAACCTTAATTGCCGCTAAAAATAGCGTGTTATCTGACGGTAACACGTTATTTTTACTTACCCAGTCAGCCGAGTGTATCAATATTTTAATGATAACGGTTTGATAAAACTGCGGTACATTATTTGGCTATCATAAATAAAAAACTATTAATAAACATTGTATGATTTTGAGCTTGAGGAAAAATAGGTGTCAACGACCGTCAAACAGCAGCCTGCAACCACGCCTTTACTAGCCCACCCAAATACTGCGCTAGCAAAAGCCCATCGGTTGTCAAAACAACTTGCGATGGTGGCATGGTCGGCACTTGCAATGGCGGTGACCTATCTAACGCCAAGTACAGTTTTTGCTCAGACAGCCACAGCCACAGCGACTGCCAACCAAGCCACAGCATCTGCTAAGCCTACCTTGACTGAGCATAGCGTGGATGACATGGTGGCAATTTCTAAAGCCGCACAGACCAATGACGCCCTAAATGATGCAGTACTTAATAATCAAGCCATCAAAGAAACTTTGGGTCATGACGCACTGCGCAACGATGCCCTGCCCGTGCCCAATACCGTCAACCCATCTGCTACTGTGGCAACCGCTGACCCGACCAATACTCCCACAACCACCCCACGCCAATCCACCCAAGCTCCTGTAGCGGCGGATAAATTAATTTTAAACAACCCAGTCATTGATGAAGCCAAAGTGCTGTCCGCCTCTGACAAGCAAACCCTTGAAATAAAGCTACGGAGTATCAACGAGCGTGGGCTTGCACAGGCGGCAGTGGTGATTGTACCCACGACCAATGGCGAGGATATTTTTGATTATTCAATGAAGGTTGCTAACCGCTGGCAACTGGGCAAAAAAGACACTGACCAAGGCTTGTTGATGGTGGTGGCGGTCAATGACCGAAAAATGTATATTTTGACGGGCTATGGACTAGAAGGCACTATTCCAGATGCGGTTGCCAAACGTATCATCCGTGATGATGTAACCCCTTATTTTAAACAAGGCGATTATGCAGGCGGTATCAATGCAGGCATCAATCGCATTGAAGAACGCTTGACCACTGACCCTGCAATTTTAAAACAAACCGATGCCAATAAGGTAAATACAGACGCCCAGTCGCAACCTGAAGGTGGCATACCGCTTATTTTTTTGGGGTTTTTTGGGTTTGTGGCAGGGTCAATTTTGACCAGTATCTTGGGGCGGTTTTTTGGCTCAGTGGCGACAGCAGGCGGTATTGTGACACTGGGTAGTGTGTTTGGGGCAGGGCTGCTAGGTAGTTTGCTGGTTGCTTTTATCGTCTTTATGTTATTGCTATTTCGAGGTGGCGGTGGCGGCGGTGGTGGACGCGGCGGCGGTGGCGGTTTTGTTGTGCTGCCTGGTGGTGGTGGCTTCGGTGGGGGCGGTTTTGGTGGGGGCGGCTTTAGCGGTGGCGGCGGTGGTTTTGGCGGCGGTGGTGCGGGCGGTTCTTGGTGATAATAAGGTAATAACCGCCAAAGCGTTTGTAGTGCCTCGCTTTTTATAACTTGTAGTTAGGTAGTTGTGGATATTTTATGCAGCCAGAAAAGTCTTTTTCTCATACAAATACATCGGCAGAGGAGGTGACAGTTGCTTATACTTCCCCTGTTGCCAACATGGTGGCGACCACGCCCAGCTGGCGTAGATGGTGGCGACAAGTCAGTTATTTGCCGTGGCTGCATAGCCGCTGGCTTACCAAAACTGTGCAGCAACAACTTACCGAAGCCGTGGCAAAAGCGGAACAGGGTCACCGCGGTGAATTGGTACTGGTGGTAGAAAATCATTTGCCTATTCAGCGCGCGCGTGTGCAAAATAGCTTGGATAGGGCGCTTGAGCTATTTGGGCATTATCGGGTTTGGGATACGGCAGAAAATACGGGGGTGTTAATTTATCTCAATCTGTGTGAGCAGCGTTTAGAGATTGTGGCAGATCGCGGCATCAATCAACATGTGATGCCCGCCAT
>CALAPG010000049.1 GCA_937889485.1 uncultured Moraxella sp.
ATAGCCCAACAAATACCATAAAGCTGCTAAATTTGATGCGTTCGGCGATTGCTCCCGCCAAAATCGCCACGGTGATAATGGCAAATGTCATTTGAAAAGTAACAAATAATAAAGTGGGTATCGTACCTGTCAAATCGTTGGGTGAAATATTGCCAAGGAGGACATGATTAAACCCACCCACCCATGCATTCATATCACTGCTACCAAATGCTAGCGAATAGCCGCATAGCACCCATAGCACCGACACCATAGCCGTTGCCCCGTAACTGTGCGCCATCGTCCCAAGGATATTCTTTTTTCGCACCATACCCGAATAAAAAAGCGCCAAACCTGGAATAGTCATCATTAATACAAGGGCTGTTGCGATGAGCACCCAAGCAGTATCGCCTGTGTTTAAAGTAGGACTATCCGCAGCTTGTGCAAAACAAGGTAGAAGCAGTAATAAACCAACGCTTGACTGAAGTAGTCGGCGTGTGGTTGATAAGTCAATCATGGCATTGCCACGTGTAATGCCACAGGACAGTGTGTGCATGGTATCCCCCTTAAAACGATGATAAAAAACCGTTATTTTTATGGGCTTTGGGGTTATTGTCGGTACAAATATGGTCGGCTGTTACAATAACCTTTTAGCCCAATCACAACAGTTGGTTACTATTTTAGATGGCATTAGCGCCAGTTTCGCCTGTACGAATGCGGATGACTTGTTCAAGGTCAGACACAAAAATTTTACCGTCACCGATTTTGCCTGTGCTAGCAACCCGAGTAATGGCTTCAATCGCCCCCTCTACCATGTCATCGGTGACTGCAATTTCAAGCTTAACTTTGGGTAAGAAATCAACCACATATTCGGCGCCACGGTATAATTCCGTGTGACCTTTTTGACGCCCAAACCCTTTTACTTCTGTAACGGTAATTCCTTGCACGCCAATTTCAGACAATGATTCACGTACATCATCAAGTTTGAACGGTTTTAAGATAGCCGTAATTAATTTCATAAAAATTTCCTTTTAAGTGTTGCGCTATTTTGGTGGCAGGCGATAACCTTGACCATCAAACAGGACAAACTTAGCTTGTTGAAAATAGTATTTTTAAATATTCAAAAGTTATGCCAATTTAAAAAAAACACATAATTTTAAGGGGGTAAAAACTATAAATTATTGAAAAATAAGCAAAAACTTTTTTTGTTTTTCAATGCGACCATAACATTGAAAGGCAAATTTCATTATAACGAAAAAACAAAAATTCATCTAATTTAAATCATCAAATGCACCAAAATTGGTTTTTTGTTGCCCGTGTTCACCCAAATGAGGGCGAAAAGCTGGCATACATGGTTAAGATCACCGCGTGAGTGGTAATTCATCATAAAACTTAAGATTTAACCACAATAATTTTTTGGTTAAAATGCTATTATAGATAACGTTTTCATCAAGTTTTTTCTGTCTATCTCTTTGCCTAAGTGAGCGTTTTAAGGAACTATCGTGAGCAAACTTGCCTCAGCCATAACGGCTGCTATACCAATGTCTTTAACTCAATCTGGCGTACCGAGTGACGCCCCCAGTCTTGTAGAGGGCGATGATTTTTTGATACAACGCGGCAACGGTCTGCAAGTGGTAGTGGGTTTGGGCAAATCAGGTCTGTCGGCCGTGCGTTATTTGTGTGGTTTAGGCTATCAAGTGGCTGTAACCGATGGCGGTATGCCCGCGTTGGCACAGCAGTTGCCAGATACGGTGATTACCCAATTTGGTGGACTTGATGAAGCACTGCTTGCTCGTGCTGATCGCATTATTATTAGCCCAGGTATCGATCCTTATTTGTCGGTATTTGCTGCTGCCAAGGCGGCACAGGTACCCATTGTGAGTGATATCGAGCTGTTTCACCAAGCCTGTCTGCAGCGTCAGATCCCTATCATTGCTATCACAGGGTCTAATGCCAAAAGCACGGTGACTACGTTGGTAGGCGAGATGGCAAAAAATGCAGGTAAGAGTGTGGGTGTGGGCGGCAATTTGGGTACGCCTGCGCTAGATTTGTTGCTTGAACCGATTGACTTGGCAGTGCTTGAGTTGTCAAGTTTTCAGCTGCAAACTACCACTAATCTATCTGCACAAGTGGCAACGGTACTCAATATGTCGCCTGATCATTTGGATAGACATGGTGATATGCTCGGTTATCACCAAGCCAAACACCGTATTTTTCAAGGTGTAAAGTCTATTGTCATTAATCGAGATGATCCGCTTAGCCGTCCGTTGGTTGCGGATGATATGCCAACCCTCAGTTTTGGTAGTCATGCACCCGATATCAACCAATACGGGCTGATTGTCGATGGTGAAGGGGATATTTGGCTTGCGCGCGGTCGGACACGCCTGATGCATGAAAAAGAAGTGCCTATCAAGGGTGAACACAATCTGCTCAATGCGTTAGCAGCACTGGCGCTGGGTGAGCTGGCAGGGTTGCCTTTAGATAGTATGCTGACTACCTTGAGGCACTTTGTAGGACTGCCGCATCGCTGTCAGTTTGTGGCGACCGTGAACGCGTTAGACTGTTTTGATGATTCCAAAGGTACGAATATTGGTTCAACCATTGCCGCAATTTTGGGATTGGGCAAAGTCTATGCACCAAAAGGCAAGC
Organism: uncultured Moraxella sp.; assembly: GCA_937889485.1. Taxonomy (GTDB): domain Bacteria; phylum Pseudomonadota; class Gammaproteobacteria; order Pseudomonadales; family Moraxellaceae; genus Faucicola. Next base: position 2,626 of record CALAPG010000049.1, read on the forward strand.
AGCTTGCGGTGATCTTAGGTGGGCAGGGCAAAGGACAAAATTTTGCCCAACTGGCGAAGCCGTTACTCACGTACGCTGCTAAGGTATATCTAATCGGTGAAGATGCGCAAAAAATTGCCGCAGACTTGGCAGCGGCAGGCTTAGTACATGATAATCCCAATATCACTTTAACCCATTGTCACACCCTTGAAAAAGCAGTCGCCCAAGCTTGGCAAGACCAAAAGCTGCACCATAGCTTGGGTGTGCTACTGCTATCACCTGCCTGCGCTAGTTTTGATCAGTTTAGCGGTTATGTAGAACGCGGGCAACAATTTCAGATGCTCGTTCAATCAGCCATTTAGTCTTTAAATCATATTTTTAGGTTATGTTATGCCCGCACCAAGCTCAGTTTCTCAACCCCTTCGCCCCGCTCATTTAGGTAGCAAGTCTGGCTGGCTGCCACCGCTAAATGTGATTTTATTGACGACTATTGCCACGATTATGGTGTTTAGTTTGCTGATGGTGGCATCGGCGTCGATTCCTTTTGCCCAAACCAAAAAACTGGGCGATTTTTACTTTTTTTATCACCAATTAGCTTATATGGCGATTGGTGCAATATTGGGGTTAGGGGCATATTTTACGCCGCTGCGTAAGATATTTCGTCTAGATTTTATTATGTATGCCTTGGTGTTTTGTGTGCTACTGATTATTTATACGTTAATTGGTGGTTCGGTTATTAATGGTAGTCGCCGCTGGATTGAGTTTGGTGGGATTAATTTTCAGCCTACCGAGATGGCAAAGTTGTTAATGATTTTGTTTACCTCAGATTATTTGGTGCGCCGCTCTGAGGAAATTCGCAATCATTGGAAGGGCTTTTTACGTTTGACATGTATTGCGTTTTTGCTTGCGCTACTAATTATGTCACAACCCGATTTTGGTTCTGTGGTCATTATTGCCAGTTGTATTGCTGCGATGATTTTTGTGGGTGGTCTACCCAAGCGCCAATTTTTGATTGTTTTGGGTGCCATGTTTGTGGCTGGTGTGATTAGTATTGTTGGCGCTAGTTATCGATTTAAACGATTAACGTCTTTTTTGGATCCTTTTGATGATTTAAAAAATAGCGATTACCAGCTTGGGCGTAGTATTGTGGCGTTCGCGCGTGGTGAGGGTTTTGGGGTTGGCTATGGAGAAAGTATTCAAAAGCTATCGCATTTACCTGAGGCACATACCGATTTTTTGCTTGCGATTACGGGGGAGGAATTAGGGTTTGTGGGCGTCGCCTTTTTGTTAGTCCTTCAAATTATTTTGATCGCTACGGTGATGCGCATTAGTTACCAAGCATTGGCACGCCACCAGTCGCGTTTGAGCTATTTTGCGTTTGGGGTGGGTATTTTGTTCTTTGGGCAAATTTTTGTCAATGCCGGCATGACTATGGGGATGCTACCTACCAAAGGGTTGACCATGCCATTTTTTAGCTATGGGGGTT
>CALAPG010000050.1 GCA_937889485.1 uncultured Moraxella sp.
TTTGATATCGCTGCCATCAACGACCATTAATACGTCTTCGATTTTGATGGTTTCGCCTTTTTCAGCTTTTAACAATTCAACTTTTAATAATTCGTCTTGGGTAACGCGATGCTGTTTACCACCACTTTTGATTACTGCATACATCTTGGCTGCTCCGATAAACCCGTACACCGTGGCTATCAACGGCGATAACACTTCTATAACGGATACACAGGGAAATATAAGGTGGCGATTTTAACGTTTTTTTGCTGTAAAATCAAGATAAATTATTGCTGAGTTTGAGAGGGATTGTCGGGGATGGGAGCCACTAATAAGATTTTTGTTGGCAAATATCAGGGTTGTGACAAAAACCCAATTGGCTGACTTACACTAACGGTTGCAGTGTGTTATGATTTTGCCATTTATTTTCCTTTGAATGCGCTTATTTTGATGATGAGGTTGAGCCAAGATATGGTCGTTAATGTTAATAATGTAACTAACGCTTTTAGTACTGCCCCTACAACGGCTGTGACTTATCAGCAGATTCAGTCAATTGTCGCAGAAGATTTTGACATTATGGATAAGCAGGTTTTTGGGAGTTTAAATTCTAAAGTTAAGCTTGTAATGGCAGTGAGCCAACATGTGATTAATGCAGGTGGAAAACGGATGCGTCCGTTGATTGCGCTGTTGTGTGCGCGCATTTGTGAAGACAAGCCATCACAAGCCGCAATGCATTTGGGGGCGATTACTGAGATGCTCCATACCGCCACATTGGTGCATGATGATGTGATTGATGATTCGGGTATGCGCCGTGGCAAGCCGACTGCCAACGCCACGTGGGACAATCCAACCGCGGTTTTGGTGGGTGATTATTTGATTGCGCGCTCATTTAATTTGTTGGTCGGGTTTAACTCGTTGCCTTTGCTTAAGTTATTTTCTGATGGTACTTGTGACATTGCTGAGGGTGAGGTGCTACAACTACAACACCAACATAACCCTGAGGCAACTGAAGATGATTATATGAAGATCATTGATGGCAAAACGTCACGGCTATTTATGATGGCAAGTCAAGGGGTCGCCATGCTGCACCATCGCCCTGAGTTTGATGAGGCATTTGCCAAATTTGGGCAGCATTTTGGTAATGCGTTCCAAATCATTGATGACGTGCTAGATTTTAGCGGTGACAGCGCAGTACTGGGTAAAAATGTGGGGGACGATATTGCCGAGGGTAAGCCCACCTTGCCGCTGATTAAGGCGCTAGAAATGACTACGGGCGCGGCGCATGACAAACTGCGTATTGCCATTCAGACAGGCAATGTGGCCGATACCGCCGAGATTATTGCGTTGGTAAAATCCAGTGGTGCGCTAGATTATTGCCGCGATAAGGCGCTTAAAGAAACACAACTGGCAAAGGAGGCGGTACTTACCTTACCCGCTTCTATCTATCGCCAAGGGCTGCTTGATTTGATGACGATGGCAAGTCAACGTTTGTATTGATGATTGATGTGAGGGGCGTGTCGCCTGTTTGGTGTTTATGTTTGTCTACCTATGCGCTTATTCGCTTATCTGCCTGATTTATTCTAGGTCATTGCGTGTAAGCTAAGCGCTAATAAACCCGTTGCATGATGTTTGTTGTGCGATGTGTTGGGCAGTTTTGCTTTAGCGTTTTACGCTTTTTTTAAAAATTTTTGCGTTGTAGTGATTTTGCTTATCCTCTCGATTTTAAAGCCTGATTATAAGGCTTGTGTAGTTACTGCTCTTTTTGTCCTGACTTTGCCTTCTCCTGCCTTGTTTTGCTTTGGCTTGTTTTATGCTGACTTATCTTTTTGTGTCGTTTCGTAAATTTTTGCAACACAGCTGTTGCTTTTATTTTATAATCATTTTTAAATTTTAAATTTTGTTTTCTGATGAGGTTGGTATGAGATACCCTGTATTGTTGATGGTGTCGTTAGCAAGTTGTAGCCTATTGGTAGCCTGTAATAAGTCCGATCAAGCCACTTCACAAGGTGGGGCAGCGGCAGCCCAACAAAAAATGCCGCCTACGATTGTCAATGTGCAGGCGGTCAATTTTCAAACAATCCCATTGACTAAGCAGCTCTCAGGAAAAGTGGTGGCTTACCAAGAAGCCACAGTGACGCCGCAAGTGTCTGGTATTATTGATCGTCAGCTGTTTCGAGAAGGCGCATTTGTGAAACAAAATCAGCCGCTTTACCAAATTAATAGTGACAATTATACCAATGTGTTGGCAGGCAGTCGTGCCACACTAGAACAAAATATTGCCAGCATCAATACGGCAAAAGCCAATTATAACAATGCGTTGGCAGTTTTAGAAAGTCGTCAAGCAGAACTGGCATTGGTACAAACCAACCTAAACCGCCTCAAACAGCTGCGCGGTACCGATGCGATTTCAAGCCAAGAGTATGACCAAGGCGCTACCCAAGTGCGCACCGCACAAGCGGCAGTAAAAAATGCACAAGCGCAAGTGGGTGTGGCGCAAGCCAACATTGAAGCCGCCCAAGCCGCGGCTCGTGGTGCCCAGCAGTCGGTCAATAATAACCAATTAAATATGAACCGCACGGTGGTGAAAGCGCCTATCAGTGGTATTACTAGCCGTGCAACGGTTAATGTGGGCGCACTTGCCACGGCAGGCTCAACGCAAATGGTCACGATTTCTCAGCTTAATCCTATTTATGTAGATATCAGTCAATCATCCGCTGAGATGCTAGCGTTACGCCAACAGTTTGCCTCGGGGACACTGAGCACCCCAAAAACCGCCCAAGTCCAACTTAAACTTGCCGATGGCTCCACTTATCCTGTGATAGGACAGCTGCGTTTTGAAGAGGCGAAAGTGGATAGCACCACAGGCACGGTCAATTTACGTGCGGTATTTAGTAATGACAATTTTGTGTTGTTGCCTGGCATGATGGTCAATGCCGAATTGATTCAAGGTATTATCAACAATGCTGTGTTGTTGCCACAAAGCGCGATTATTCGCACCGCTAAGGGCGAGTCAACGGTGTATGTGGTGGATGCCAATAGCAAGGTGCAGGTACGCCCTGTGACAGTACAAGGCACGTACCAAGGACAGTGGATTGTGACCAGTGGACTCAAACAAGGCGAGCAAGTGGTTATGGTGGGTGCTGCCAAAGTTAAACCTGACCAAGCTGTTAAAGTAATGCCTTATAACGCCTCTGCCACCGCCGCTACCAATATGCCGACTAGCCAGCCGACTGGTCAAGCAAAAACTGCCCAACCGTAAGCAAGGGAGACAGCATGTCACGTTTTTTTATTGATAGACCCATCTTTGCTTGGGTG
>CALAPG010000051.1 GCA_937889485.1 uncultured Moraxella sp.
AGGCTTAATGCTCACCACAGAAGCCATGATCACTGACTTGCCAAAAGAAGACGCTGGCGCTACTGCCATGGCGGGTGGCATGGGCGGTATGGGTGGCATGGGCGGTATGATGTAATTAAGCCTCTCATGAGTTGATCTCATAAAAAAGCCTCTTAGTTTAAGAGGCTTTTTTTAGGTTGGCATTTTTTTATGCATAGTCATATATACATAGTTGGTAGATACTCGGGATTAATCATGATCCCGTCGAAATACATATTCGGTTGAGCTAGAATCTTTTTCCACAAAATAATAGCCATCCAAATCAAAATCTTTTAAATCTTCAGCCCGTTGCAGATTATGTTGTGCGGCATATTTAACCATCAAGCCACGCGCTTTTTTGGCATAAAAACTCACCACTTTATACGACCCACCTTTACCATCTTCAAAGCGTGGGGTGATAATATCTGCGTTGATTTTTTTGGGATTTACCGCCTTAAAATACTCATTGGAAGCCAAATTCACCAAAACTTTATCGTTATTTTCTGCTATGCGCTGATTGATTAAATCGGTCAACGTATCGCCCCAAAACTGATAAAGATTATCGCCTTTGGTATTTTTGAGTTTTGTACCCATCTCAAGGCGATAAGGTAGCATCAAATCAAGCGGCTTTAGCAAACCATACAACCCAGATAGAATGCCCAAATGGCTATTGAGATACGCAACTTGTTTGTTATCGAGCTGATAGGCATCCAAGCCCGTATAGACATCGCCATCAAATAGATACACTGCAGGTTTGGCAGGTGTGTCAGTGTTTTCGGTACTAAAAGGCTGGCTTTCATCCCATGCCCAATTTTGGTTACGCACGGCATTGGTTTGGGCAAGTTTGTCTGAAATGCCCATCAAGGCAGACAAATCTATCGGTTCCAGTTTTTTTAAAACCGCCATTAATTGACAAGCCTGTTCCATCAAGGCAGGCTGCGTATAGTCTTTACTGACATTAAGAGGGATATCATTTTTTTCATTTAAGTTTTTTGCAGGCGAGAGCACAAAGTACATGCGTTTATCCGATATTTGAACAATTATTTATAAAAAAAAGGGCGTAAGATAACGCCCAAATGTTGATAGATGGTATGCATTAACCCAGTTTTATTTTGTCTTTTAACAAAAATTCCATCAAGGCTTTTTGCGCATGTAGGCGATTCTCTGCTTCATCCCATACCACCGCGCGTGGGTCATCTAGCAAGTCATATGAGATTTCTTCACCACGGTGGGCAGGCAGGCAGTGCATAAATAAGACGTCAGGGTCTGCTTTGTCTAGCAGTGAGCGCGTTACCATATACTGGGCAAAACGGCGGGCACGGGTGTTTTGCTCGCTTTCTTGCCCCATACTTGCCCATACATCAGTGGTAATCAAATGCGCGCCTTTGACTGCCGCATTGACGTCTTCTACCAGCTCAACACAATGGGCGTATTGTTTGATGAGGGCAGGATTGGGCTCAAAGCCGTAAGGTGCTGACACCCGCAACTGAAAGCCGAATTGGTGGGCGGCATGGATAAATGACGCACACATATTATTACCATCGCCAATCCAAGTCACGGTTTTGCCTTCAATACTGCCACGATGCTCAGTAAAGGTTTGGATATCGGCAAGTAGTTGGCAAGGGTGCTGCTCATCGGTCAAGGCGTTGATGACAGGGACTTGAGAGTACTCGGCAAATTTTTCTACTAGGCTGTGCTCAAAGGTGCGAATCATCACGATATCCACCATGCGCGAGATAACGCGTGCCGAGTCTTCAATCGGCTCACCACGCCCAAGCTGGGTGTCACGCGGTGATAAAAAAATCGCATGCCCGCCAAATTGTCCCATACCTGTCTCAAAGGAAATGCGGGTACGGGTGCTTGATTTTTCAAAGATCATCCCTAATGTGCGACCCACAAATGGTTGGTAAACCACACCTTCGTGCTGCATCACCCGAAGCTCGCTGGCACGCTGGATCACTTGGAGTAATTCTTGCTTGCTAAAATCTAGTAACGTCAAAAAATGGCGGGTACTCATTGCCTATCCTAAATCTAAAATTATGTCATTTAAAATTAAAATCAATTCATCAGTATAACGGATTTATAGCCACTGTCTAGTAATTTGCGGTGTTTGGTCAAAATTGCAAAAACAAAACCAGTACGGTTGGGGATAAACATTTGACAAGCCAACCACCCGCCATCCTAAGGGCGGTAAAGCCGAGTGGGACGAGCTGTTACCACACTTAATAACTCGTAACTAATGGTATCATTCCAAGCAGCCACCTCCTCAATTGACGGCGCATCGCCCCAAAGGTTCACACCAGTACCGATGCCAGCCTGTGGCAGGTGGGAGAGATTTACCATTAACATATCCATGGCAACTCGCCCAATAATCGGGGCTTGCTGGTTGTCAATCATCACATACGCCGCCTCACTAATGACACGCGGATAGCCATCGGCATATCCTGCGCTCACAATCCCAATTCGGGCAGGCGAGCTTGCTGTCCAGCGGCTACCATAGCCCACACTCTCACCCACTTGCACATCATGGGTGGCGATAATGCTAGCATCAAAGTGCATGACAGGTTTTAACCCTAACTGCTGAGCGCAAGCATGGGCAACAGGGCTTGCGCCATACAAAATAATACCAGGGCGTACCCAGTCATAGTGACGAGATTGCCAATTGACAATGCCAGCAGAATTACATAGCGAACCTTGAATGGTAGGATTGACCTGTGTATGCAGCTGCATCATCACTTCATCAAATAATGCATATTGTTGCTGATTTTTTGGATGATCAACCACATCAGCATTGGCAAAATGAGTAATCAAAACGATCGAATAACCTGCCTTGTCAAGCTGCTTGGCAATGGGAATAATTTCGTTGGCAGCAAAACCCAAGCGGTTCATACCTGTATTAAGCTTGAGCCAAACGGTTTTTTGGGTGTTGGGTATTTGGCTCAATGCCCATTCAAGCTGGCGCGGCTCATGGATTACACAATCAATGGGGTAGGGCAATGTGTACTGCCATTCTGCCAAAGAAAATGCGCCTTCGATTAAAACTAACGGTTTTTGCCAACCCGCTTGCTGTAGCTCAACTGCCTCTGCTAGGCAAGCCACCCCAAGGGCATCCGCTTGTTGTAGGGCAGGCAAGCAGCCCACTGCCCCATGCCCATAGGCATTGGCTTTGACCATCGCCAAAACTTTGGCAGTGGGCGCATAAGTTTTGACCCGCTGTAAATTATGAGAAAGTGCTGATAAATCAATCGTTATATGAGTATTGCGCACAAAAAAACCTTTATTTAATCATGAAAAATTATTCATCGGGTTCACTAAAGGAGGCAGTTTGATAAAAATCAGGGGTTAAGTTACCAAAACGGGTAAATTGCCCTTCAAAAGATAGCCGCACGGTGCCAATTGGGCCATTTCGCTGCTTACCGATGATAATTTCAGCAGTTCCTTTGGCATCGCTGTTCTCATTATAAACCTCATCACGATAAATGAACATAATCAAATCCGCGTCTTGCTCAATTGCCCCAGATTCGCGCAAATCTGACATAATTGGGCGTTTGTTTGGGCGATTCTCAAGGCTGCGGTTGAGCTGTGACAATGCCACGACAGGGCAGTTCATCTCACGTGCCAAGGCTTTTAGACTGCGTGAAATCTCAGAAATTTCACCCACGCGGTTATCGCCTAGACCAGGCACCTTCATTAATTGCAAATAATCCACCATCACCATACCAAGTTTGCCATCATTATCTTTGGCAATGCGGCGGCAACGTGATCGTACTTCAGAGGGCGGTAAGGCAGTACTATCATCAATATAAAGCTTTTTATTATGTAAATGAGCAACTGCATTAGATAGCTTGCCCCACTCATCCTCATTCATCTGTCCTGAACGTAAATGGGTTTGGTTGATAGCACCCCAAGAAGATAATAAACGCATCACAATTGACTCAGCAGGCATCTCCATCGAAAACACTACCACGGGTAAATCGGTATTAAATAAAATACTTTCCGCCAAGTTCATCGCAAACGTGGTTTTCCCCATAGACGGACGGGCGGCGACAATAATCAAATCCCCCGCTTGCAGCCCTTGGGTTTTGTTGTTTAATTCCTCAAACGGGGTTTTGAGCCCAATCATGCCTTCAGGATGGTCTTTAAGCTCTTGAATATTTTCAATTACATTGGCAATCACGTCCCCTAGCTGGGCAGGGCCTTTATGCTTTGATTGGCGACTATGATTTTCATTGATAGCAAAAATTTCACTCTCGACCGTGTCCAAAATATCACTGACACTTTGATTTTTGGGATCAAATGCCAGTTCTAGCATGTGACTACCTGCTTTAATAATCTGGCGCAACGTGGCAAACTCACGTACCCGCTGTGCGTAAGCTGTTAGATTAAACAAGGTTGCAGGGCTTTGTGATAAAATATCCGCCAAATAGTCACTACCGCCTGCGCGATCCAGCAATTTTTGCACCTCTAGCCAGTCCATGACCATGGTGGCATCATAAGGCTCATTGACATTGGCAAGGTGAGCGATTGCATCAAAAATATATTGATGGCGCTGCGCGTAAAAATCGGATTTACCTATAATATCTGAAATACGGTCAAACGATTCCTCTAGGCTCATTAACGATGCCAAGACCGATTTTTCTAAGTCAATACTATGGGGTTGATGCTGCGTGAGTGACGGACTTTTTAACCCAGTGTCTGTCGTTTTATCTTCTGCCATATTGACCTTTAATATAAAAATTATAATAATAACAAGAAACTATCAAAAAGTTAATGAGCATTCATGCTTGGCGACATACACCAACGGTCACCATTAAAAACAGTCAATATACCCAAATCAGCGACAAAAAACCAATTAATAATTCCAATAATGCATTAAAAAATGACGGGCAAGCGGTTGGGTAGGTTGCAAATTGGGTTAACCCCAAAGGTGAAATCAAGGCAATAAAAAAAGAGATAGCAAAAGCCATCTCTTCTCATCCGACGTACTAACGATTAAGCAGCTGAATCTTCTGCCAAAATAGTCACTTGGATGTTAGTCATTACATCATGATGTAATTGGATATCTACACTGTACTCGCCCACTTGACGTAGTGCGCCTTCAGGTAGTTTTACTTCTGCACGGTCAACAGGTAAGCCAGACTTGGTCAAGGCATCAGCGATATCGCGCGTACCGATAGAACCAAATAGTTTACCTTCGTCACCAGATTTCGCACGGATGATGACGTTAACGTCTTGTAGTGCTTCTGCGCGTGCTTTGGCTGCTGCTAATTCTTCAGCTTCAGCTTTTTCT
>CALAPG010000052.1 GCA_937889485.1 uncultured Moraxella sp.
GGATAAAGCCCGTTCGCTCATCAATTGGTAAAAACTCGTGTTCCCACACCATGACTGCTTGCATACAAGTTTGACGCTGCTCGTCTGTCAAGCGGCTACCATCTTCCCATTTGCTAAGAGCAATGGCGGTACGAAATTTTTCTACAATTTCGGGCGTTAAGGCGGATAAAATGGCTTGTTTGTCCATTGCTAACTTGTCCTTGTAAAAATTGTTAAATGGCAGTAACTATGGTCGTAATTATGGCAGTAATTATAGCAAAAACTCCCGCCAAAATCTATTTTACCAAAACCGTCGCCGCGCTTGGGGCGTTTACTCTTGTATGGATTTTTGCTATGGTAAAGGCAACGTTTTACTGATACCCACCACCAAAAAAATCGCCAAGCACGCTAAAAACGACCGAAACCCCCTCTAAAAACAATGCAAAAAGTGACCCCCTATGCCTGCTGATACCAAAACCGCCGCCATACCCTTAATCAACTATTTCCCCCGTGGCAGTCTTACCCTTGCCATCGCGGTTAGTGCGGTACTGTTTGGCGCACCCAGTCAAGCTGCAAGCCCGCTAACACCCACCACTACTGTAGCAGATGCCCCTTTTTTAGCAACCTCCACTTTGGCAACCCCTGCCCGTACTGCATCCGCTAGCATCAGCCGCTTATCTGACGCGCTGCAGCAAGCCCAGCAAGAGCAGCTTGCCAGCCATCGTGCTTGGCAGCGGCTACTGTATTACCCAGAGCCTAGCCCATCATTCACCACCACTGGGCAAACCCACCCTAGCCGCGTGGTCAATCGCTTTAACCCACTTAGCCAGCAGCAGCAGTTTTTTATTCACCCAGCAGGCGCAACCAATCCCCAAGCAGAATTAGACAGTCTGCTCACCGCGCTATTTAACCCAACTGATACAGGCAATGGCGCCGCCCAGTGCCGCTTTCCTGCACGCAGCCAGTGGCTCATCAACACTCTGGGTATTGATCGTGCGGCGTTGCCCAAGGTGGACTGCTCAGATTTGGGGGCTTGGCTAAACAAAATTCAGCCTGCCTCGGTGTCAGTTATTTTTGCCAGTGAGTATTTAGATAACCCTGCTTCAGCGTTTGCGCATAGTTTTTTGCGATTTGACAACCCAGATATCAACAACCAATACTACCTCAATTTTACCCCAAAAGTAACGGACGGCGAGCCTTTTGCCAAATTTGCCTATAAGTCTAGCATAGGGGGTAACGCAGGCGAGTTTACCATGACCAACTACGCCAAAGGCATTGCCGATTATGTGCAGCGAGATGGGCGCGATGTGTGGCAATACCAGCTAAACCTTAGCGATGCGCAAGTTCAGCAGCTAGCCTACCAAACATGGGAAATTAAAGACCAAATTTTGCCGTATTATTTGCTAAAAGATAATTGCGCTTCTGAAATTTTGGTATTGCTTAATGGTTTATTTCCCCAAAAAAACTACTTGGCAAACAACAGTCCCATGGTTTCACCTGCCCAAGTCGTACGGTTATTACAAAAAGAAGGCTTGATTCGTACCACCGCATTTACCCCTTCTAAATACACCTCTAGGCAAGCCTACCTCAATCAGCCGCATGTTTATGATGACAAGGCGGCTACCAAGCCCCTGTCTAGCAATACCGTGGCTAATCTTACCAACCGTGGCAACCCTGCCCTTGCCAATCCGTTAAGCCGATTTGATATTGGCACGCACCACCAATCAGCAAATCACACAGATAATACAACACAAACAAGCCACCATGCTTTGACGCTTAATTACCGTTTGGTGTATCACGATGCATTGGATAAAACCGAGGGTTATCCGATTGGTAATCAGCTAACGGCACTCAGCGCCAGTATTTCGCTCAGCGATAGCGACCGTCTAGACAAATTACAATTGCAGCAGTTGGGACTGTTTGATGTGCGGGTATTACACCCCATCAATAGCGCCCAAAAAGGCAATAGTTGGGGTGCGAATGTCGGATTACAGCGGGTATTTGATGGAATCGGGACGGATGCGCGTGACCACTTGGTTACCAATGTGAGCGCGGCGCTTGGCAAAAGCTATGCCCTTGGGCAGCCTCATGACCCTCATCAATTAGGCGAATTGCCTGCCAATATTTGCTATGGGATGACGTCATTGGCAGCGCAATTTGGCAAGGGCATTTACCATGGTTATCGGACAGGGCTTGGCATTAATCTAGGCTGTATGGCAGAGTTAAATCCTGATTGGCGAACCACTGCCGAGCTAAAATTACCTTACTGGCTAAGCGGTGATAGCACAAGCGAACGCTACTGGCAGCCCAAACTTGATATCGGCACACAGTATGATATTAACCGTCATCACGCTATCCGCGTCACCGCTAGCCGTGAATGGCTACCAAACTCCGCTCATAGCAAACACCTCGATGAAGTGACACTAAAGTGGCTACATTACTTTGAATAATTAAAAAGCTTTGAATAACTAAAAAGGCTTATTTATGGCGGGTCATGCCATGCCAAGCCCACGCAGCGCTGCCATACCAACCGCGAGGCTTAACATCGAAAAAACGCTTGTAAATCCCAAAATATTGGCAGCTAGCACCTCATTGCCGCCCATGCTTCTTGCCATCACATAACTAGCCGCGGCAACAGGTGATGCCACCATCAAAAACAGCACGCCCATTTGGAGCGCTGACAACTGCATCAGCATACCTACCGCCACCGCCATGAGTGGCGCCACCACAATGCGCCCGATACTTGCCTGCATTGACACCCCAGATATGCGCACCATCGATTTGATATCCAATGCTGCGCCTGCACATATAAGCGCGAGGGGTAACGCCACGGCTGCGAGTAGCTCACCTGTTTTTACAATAAATTCAGGGGGCATGGCAATATGGGCAATTTTATACACAAACGCCGCCACCAAGGCAATTATCAGCGGATTTTGCCCAATTTTTTTGGTCAACTGCCACACTTTTTTGGGCAGTTTTTGACTTGCAGTCTGCTGACGGCTTAGGGTGATGACC
>CALAPG010000053.1 GCA_937889485.1 uncultured Moraxella sp.
TCTACACAGGCGAAGACACTCTTTCCCTACACGACGCTCTTCCGATCTGGAAAACTAAATACATCGAGTGGGCGCTCGCCTAGTGTGATGGCTTGGTGTACTTGATAAGGACGCGGACGCACGGTATGGATTTTTAACAGCTTATACAAGCCATAGCCACAACTACTGGTAAATACTACGGCTACCACCTTAATCATAATAAGGTGGGGTGCCTGTGCCTGCCACACCCATTCTACAGTCACTATAACAAGTGCCAACAACCAAAACCAGCCATCACCTAACCGACTAATACCCTTAAAAAATTGCGCAACCCACTTTTGATGCGATAATAGATTGACTTGTAAACATAGCCGCGTGTCCCAGTGTAATAATTTTTTTTGCCAATAATGAAGGCGCGGTTTACCTGCCAAAAATTGGTAAAAATAACGCATCAAATTGGGCAAGGTGTCAAGCGATGGCTCTTTAACACTGCGGGGAGACAATGGCATGGTTGATTTTGGTAGACGCATATTTTACCCTATCTTCGCGAGTTATGGTGGCAGGCACCAACACTTGATAAAACATCTGAATCATGTCTTGCGCAGGCACTTGCCAAGACAAGTTGGCAACTTGCTGACGTGATTCTAGGCGCATTTGTTCAAGTTGCTGCTGTTTTGGTAGGTGGGCAACGCGGTCAATAAATGTTTGCTCATCGCCTAGCGCGACGGTACTGCCACAGCGCTCATTGACCAACAATGCGGCGGCGGCATCATGGTAGGCAAACACGGGTAGCCCAGACGCCATGGCTTCGGTCACCACATTGCCAAAAGTTTCAACTTGACTGGCAAAGACAAAGGCATCGGCACTGGCATAGTGAGTGGCTAGGGCTTCGCCTGTTTGAAACCCTGCAAAAATAATACTATCATCTTGTGAAAACTGTTTGACCAGCGCAGCTTTATAAGGACCATCCCCCACAACCACCAGTTTGACATGGCGGTGTAGCTGCTGAAGCTGTAACGCTTTAAAGCTTTTGATAACCGTATCGATGCCTTTTTCTGGGGAGACACGGCTCACGCACACCAAAACTGTGGTGCCTTCTCCCACACCCCAACTTTGGCGCAATGCTTGACTTCTTTTGGTTGGGCTAAAACGTACGGTGTCCACGCCACGCCCCACTTGGTGCAGTTTTTTAAAGCCTATTGCCTGAAGCTCACGCTGGGTGGTGGCGCTTGGCACACAGGTGGCATGACAGCGGTTGTGAAATGATTTGAGGTAGCCAAGCACTGGCAGTGATAATATTTTCCAACCAAAATAGCAGCTAAAGTCATGAAAGGCGGTGTGGTAGCCTGAAGAGACTTTAATATTTTGACGCTTGGCAGCCACTAATGCCGCCAAACCTAACGGGCCTTCGGTCACGATATGCACGATATCAGGGCGAGATTCGCGCAGCTTTTGACGCAAAAACCGATAGCAAGGTAAGCCCATTCGCAGGTGCGGGTAATGGGGAATTTTCATGCTTGGTACTTGTAAATCCGTGGTCACCACAGCAGCATTTGCGCCATTCGCCACCATCTGCTGTTCGGTGGTTTCGCTTTGTCTTGGGCGTACCAAAGTGATACGGTGCCCCATTTTTTTGAGCTCACGCATTAGCTGATAGATACTTGATGCCACGCCATTGATGTCGGGTAGCCATGTTTCAGTTACTAGCATAATATGCAGCAATGGCGGCGCCATGACGGTTGCAGGCAGCGGCATTTGGCGGCGATGAATAAGTGCAGGTGGTAACGTATGGCTTGAAGTAGGTAATTGTTTTATCATGGATTTTTACAACCAATTTTTTTATTTGTTATAGTAAAGTTGGGGTCTTGGGAACAAGCCCTCGTTATGTGTCAATGTGGTGAATGGCGTGTTTTAATAAAATTTAGCATACGTGGCGGCATTGACACTGTTATGTCAGTTTGATAACAGTTTGATGACAAATTTTGCCCATAGGGGTTGTGAGTTTGCTAAAATAGACGGTACCTTATTAAGGTGTTTATTTTATTTTTTGGCAAATTTTTTGATAAGCTAGGTTATGACTGATTTGACGCCCCCCACCGTATTACCGACCACGCTTTTGTTACTCACTCATGCGCCTAGCCATGCGTTGACAGCGCAGGCGTTTACCCTTGCCAAAACCTTATGCGAGGCAAACCCCACCACACCATTACAGGTATTTTTATATAGTGATGCGGTGATGTTGGCAAATCGACTAATTTGGCTGCCCGCAGATATGGATAATATGGCACACGAATGGCAGCGGTTGGCAGCCCAATTTGATTTGACGATTCAAGTGTGTGTCAGTGCTGCCTTGGCACGTGGCGTTACCGATGCCGACAATGCACAGCGTCATGGTCTACAGGGTGATAACATTGCTGAGGGGTTTGTGTTGGTAGGTTTGGGCGAGCTTGCGATGCATTTGCACCAAGCCCAACAGGTTTATCAGTTTTGAGCGCTTGTAACATTTGGCAAGTGAAGGGGTAAAAAAGCCATGAAAATTTTGATTCACCTTGATAGCGATACGCCGTTATTATGCCACGAGGCGTTATCATTGGCGTTTGCACTGGCGGCATTTGAGCATGAAATCGTGCTATATATTGGGCGCGCTATGTTTGAGCAGTTAATCCATGACCCACACGGCAAACTAGCCAACATGGTGGCAGCGTTTGAGCTTTATGATATCCCCAAAGCTTGGCTGAGTCCTATCGATTGGCAAGATTTTGAGATATGGCAGGCAAACAAGGCACCACTATCAGCGCTACCTAATTGGGTGAATCAGTTACGTCTTGCCCCAACCACACTGCCTATTTTTGATACCACTTTTTACCTATAGCCCTATTATGACAAACTTACCCACCCTTAACCTTGACGCAGATGGTCATCTAATCAATCATTTGGACTGGTCTACTGAGGTTGCTCAGCAGCTGGCAGATACCCTGCCCGTCACTTTAACGCCCATTCATTATCAAATTATTAATGCCGTACGCCGCTACTATACCCTGTACAGCCATGCGCCCACCACCCGTCCTTTAATCAAATTTTTGGGCAGCGAGTTGCCTGAACTTGCCATTGACAATGCCAAGTTACAGTCTTTGTTTCACACAGGCTTAGTGGCAAGGCATGTTAACCGCATTGCGGGCTTGCCAAAACCTGCCAATTGTCTATAGAGCTATAGAGCTATAAAAATTATTTGGGATCGTATGGCGTTAGGTTGTCATAACCAATACTCTGCCCGCTATCACCGACAAAGCCTTGTTGCCGCCATACCTCAAATAAGGTAATAGCCACACTATTAGAAAGATTCAAACTTCTTGAGGTGGGCAGCATCGGCAGGCGCAGCCAGTTGTCTTCCCCAATTGCCGAACGAATTTCTGATGAAAGCCCCGCTGTCTCTGAACCAAATACCAAGGCAATGTCTGAGGTTTGACTAAAATCCTGCTCATACAATGGTTGACTAAGTTTGGTGGTTAATGCCACGATTCTTTGTACCCCACTTGCCAATAAGGCGGTTTGGGCGGCCTGCCAGTCATCATGGATCTTGATATTTGCCCATTCATGATAATCAAGACCTGCACGGCGCAGCTTTTTATCTTCCAATTCAAACCCCAACGGCGCAACCAAATGTAAGCTTGCCCCCGTATTGGCACACAAACGGATAATGTTGCCGGTGTTACTTGGCATTTTTGGTGCCACCAGTACAATATGAATCATTTTTTATTACCTATACGAAAAAACAGGATAAAACAGACGATGGTCACCAAAAAGTGCCATTGACTCGTAACTACTTACAAAAAAGCTATTTTTATTGCATTTTATTAAGCTTTGTTTACAACATGTATTACTTTGTTACACTAACGCTATAGCAGCGCTTTGCCCACTTCACTTACTATTAACGCATTACCAAGATTTAAAGGTCTGCCACTAGTAGCAGCGCACGCGTAGCGATGTCTGCTGCCATTCAACAGCAAACTACAATGATA
>CALAPG010000054.1 GCA_937889485.1 uncultured Moraxella sp.
ACGTAATTTTATTAAATAGCTACTCACTGCATGTTTTTGATAGTGGCTTTAGTCAAATTGTGCCTATGATTTATCACACCTATGATTTGTCACACCTAGGATTTGTCACAGAGGGCACATGGATAGCACAAAGATAAAACACGCCAAAAAAAGACATCGCCCTATGTGGCTTTGGGTATGTTTTATGGGGTATGTTTTGTGGCGCTCAGCAAGCCAGCCAAGATCAGCGGTTGTAGATGTCACGGCATTTTAGTAATATATTTGATTATCTTTTTTATGGGAAATGTTATGTTTTATTTACCGTGCCAACCCTCCAAGGGATTTAGGGCAGCAGGTTTGATACCCAATTTGACCACCAATTTGATATTTACTTTAGCAATTGCTTGTGCCGCAAGTCTGGTAATGAGCGCCTGCCAGCCTACCCCAGATAATAGTGCCAGCACGCCAGCGCCTATTACCAGTAAGCCTGATATCATCGTTGCTCAGACCCCTGCCAGTATTCCACCTGCGGCTGTTGGGCTCAAAAAAATGGATTTTCCTGTTTATTTGGCGGGCATTCCAAGCTTGCTTCACCCAATTATTCCATCTGTGCCCCTCACTACCAAGGCGGATGCTTATTCATCGCGTTCACAAAGTAGCACGGATGTCAGTTATTTTCAAGAAACCAGTCCCTATGAGTTTCAAAGCAGTGTTTATAATATTGTGTTTGAGGATTTAAAGACCAAACAAACCCATCGTTTATTTGCCCAAGACAATTTTATTATTAAATCGGTGTATTATCCGTTTGTCAATTTGGACAAAACAGCCAAAGACACCGATAGCAAAGACACCGATATCATTGTGAATAACAATTTGCTATTGGGATATTTTATTTATCAAGTCAAAGAAATACCCGATGATAATGACAGCAAAACCAACCTTGATGAGCAGTTATCTTTATATATGAGTGATGCGGATGGCAAAAATGTGGTCAAACTGACCCAAAAAAATGAGTATCTAAAAAGTTTTAAATGGATACCTGCCCTAAAACGCTATTACTTTGCTACCCAAGCAGATACCAATAACGATCATATCATTGATGAAAATGATAAATATTTTAACTATTTTATTGATTTTAATCAGACGCCTGTGGTGACCACAGCGTATGATTTTAGCCAGCCAAAAAATTAATTGCCCAATTTATCTCATACGACAACTGATGTGGTACGACAAATGAGGGCACGGTTGTTAAGCGCGTTTATTGTTAAGCGCGTTTAAGGCGTAGTGCGTTTAATACCACGAGTAGCGAGCTTAGCGACATGCCAATTGCGGCAAGCCAAGGCGGCACGTATCCCATAGCAGCGGGAACAAGCACTATAATGTTGTAACCTAGTGCCCAGCGAAAATTTTGAGCGATAATTTGCTCGGTTTTAGAAGCCACTTCACGGGCACGGGCAACGGCTTGAATATTGCCGTTGAGTATCAATGAATCACTGGACACTTGCGCCAAGTCTGCCGCACCTGCCATGGCAGTAGAGATATTAGCGGCAGCTAGCACGGGGGCATCATTGACCCCATCCCCCACCATCTGCACCACGTGACCTTGCTGCTGCAATGCCTGCAAATGTTGGACTTTATCATCGGGCGTAAGTCCTTTGTAGACGGTATCTATGCCAAGCTGCTGCGCCACTTGGTAGGCTTGGTCGCTAGGGTCGCCCGTTAGCATCCACACGGTGGCGCCTTGCTGTTTTAGGTGAGTAATAGTGGCTAGCGCCTCTTCACGGATTTTGTCATGAAAATAAAAGTGCGCGAGCGCCACCCAGTGGGCTTGGTGGCTGTCACGGACGCTTAGCGTCACGCTGGTACTGGCATGATAGCGTGCTAAATCAGGCGCTTGTACGGTGACCGTGTTGCCATCTGTGGCAAATTGTTGGTGCCCTAGCCGATATGTTTTTGTACCAATAGTAGCCTCTATCCCGCCGCCTGCAATATGGGTTAAGTTTTGGGTAATGGGTAAGTGCATTTGCTTGGTAGCCGTTAATAACGCATGGGCAATGGGATGGCGGCTACCTACTTCAAGGCTTGCTGCAATCGCTAATAGCTGGTTTTTGGTGGCGGTTTGTGGGTCATCAAGCGCTTGGGGACTTTGAGCGGCAGATGTTAGCATGGCACGGTTTGTAGCCGCTTCATCTTCGGTCGGTGATAATATTTGTATGGACATTAAGTTTGGCTGTCCATAGGTGAGAGTGCCTGTTTTATCAAATGCCACGTGGGTCACTTGTGATAACGAGGTGATGGTATGACCCCGCGTGGCTAAAAATCCCAGTGTGGCTAGCCGATTGGTCGCTACTGTCAGGGCAATTGGGGTTGCCAATGACAAGGCACAAGGACAGGTTGCCACCAAGACAGCGACAGTTGCCCAAATGGCATAACTTGGTTCAATCATATACCACGCCACAAACACGGCAATGGCAATTAACAATACCCGCGCCACAAACCAACGCGCCAATTTATCAGCCTTGAGGGCAACTTGTGGTTTTTCACTCA
>CALAPG010000055.1 GCA_937889485.1 uncultured Moraxella sp.
ACAAATTTTATATTGTAGACACTTCCGCGAGAAAGGACCTTTTATTTGAAAAATTTATTAAAGAAACTTTCTCAGGATACGAGAGAAGTTATTATTCTTCGCATTTATGAAGAAATGAAATTTAAGGATATTGCAAAGATTATGGGGTGCAGTGTTTCTACTACAAAGTCAAGATTTCGATTATGCATAAATCAGTTAAAAAAGCTAATGGAGAATGATTATGAGAAATAGCGAAATAAAGGCTCTTTTTGAAAAGGCAGAGGAGCAAATTCAGGTTGATGAAATAAGAAAACAAGAAACTTATAATATGATGCTTGAGACAATGGAAAAGCAGAGAACGCCAATGATGTCTACAAAAAATATTTTGCTTCATCAAATTTGGTACATGGATAAAGTTTTTTTTATTATTTATGGTGTTATTTTAAGCTTGGATAAAGTTTTGTGCCACTTTTGCCCATATTCTTGTATAATTTCGACATGATTAAGTTTTTCGGCTACCTGATAAGTAGACCGTTTTTTGTTGATTTCTGGTGTTGATGGGTAAGGTTATAAGCTATTACCACCAGTAGTTTGATCTGTATAATAATTGCTGAAGAAAGCCTAGGAAATATCATGTCGTTGTTTACTCCCCATTCATCTAAGTGCATTAAACCGTTATCTTTAGCCGTATCATCCCTATTATTGGCTGCTTGTAGTAGTGCGCCTACGGTAAGTACTACTCATCAGTCCGTATCCAAAACCGTGGGTGCAAACGCCGCCAATAAAGCGGGTAATGCCCGTAGCGCCCAAGAAAACGCAGCCTTGCTCGATATGGATAGTTTGGATGAATTAGAAGGTTTGCTTGAAGCCACAGACATGACCATGGTAGAAAATAACGCGCTACTCGTACAGCGCTATGGTAATCTGTGGGATAGACTGCGGGTCAATTTTAGAATGAATGCCAATGTCTATGATCCAAGAATTGAGGCACAAAAAAGCTGGTTTATCACTCGTCAAGATTACCTAAATCGCCTAACTGCGCGGGCGAGTCGCTACCTGTATTATACTGTGAGAGAAGCAGAACGCCGTAACATTCCGACCGAATTAGCCCTCTTGCCTGTTATTGAAAGCTCATATGACCCAAACGCCAATAGTAACGCATCTGCCGCAGGTCTATGGCAGTTTATCCCAAGTACGGGCAGAATTTATGGTCTTAACCAAACCAGTACATTTGATGGGCGGCGTGATGTCATTGAATCTACCCGTGCAGCGTATGACTTTTTAACCGCTTTATACAACCAGTTTGGTAGCTGGGAATTGGCGTTGGCAGCTTACAATGCAGGCCCAGGGCGTATTCAATCGGCCATTAACTATAACGAAGCTCGGGGCTTGCCTACTGACTATTGGTCACTCAAACTACCCACCGAAACCATGAACTATGTGCCCCGTTTTTTAGCCGTGGCACAAATTGTCAAAAATCCCAGTAGCTACAATGTCAACTTGCCTGCAATAGCCAACCGCCAGCATTTTAGAAGTGTGCCTGCCAATGTGGGCGTGAGCCTCTCTGAGGTGAGCAGCCTTACAGGCGTAGGTTATGATGAGCTACGCGCCCTAAACCCCGCGCTAATTGCTGGGGCAGTGGATACGTCAGGGCCTAGCCGTGTATTAATTCCTAACGATATTAATGAATCAATTGATCGGCAAATTAGCCAATTGCGTGGCAACGGCTATATGAGCCAGCAAGGCTACCTTGCAAACAATAGCTACGTAACCCCCACTACCAATCGACCCGCGACCACTACTTATACACCCCCAAAAAACAATGGCGAATCATTAAGCGCCACTCAACAAGCCTTTGGCAAAAAAGAACCTGCCGCCTTGCCTTCATCAAGTAGTGAGCTTGCCGCCATGGCGAATAGCATGGTCAAAAATCAAACGACCACTTATATTGCCCCAATTATCCCTGCTGCCCCTACAGCTACTACCACAAACACAGTCATTAAAGAACCGCCAATCACAGTTGCTGAGCAGCGTCAAGTGACTGCAGAAATGCAATCAACCAACACCCTACCAACCACATCCGCCATTGTTACGCCAAATAATACGATTGTGCAAGAACCACCGTTAACCGAACAAGAACGCAGTCTAATTGCTAAACAAATTGAACAAACCGCGCCACAAGTAGAACAAGCCATCAACCCAAAAGATGGTAACATCAAACTAGACGCCATCCAAACCCAGCAATCAGTACTTGAAGCAAAAGGTGAAAGCAAAAAATTAACCTATGAAGAGCCGTCTGCTAGCCTACCAAAAACCGTAGCAACCAAGCCTGCCAATACCATTGCCAAAGACCCAGCAA
>CALAPG010000056.1 GCA_937889485.1 uncultured Moraxella sp.
TTACCAATCTCGCTTTCATCGCTTTGTTGCTGAAAAGATTGTGAACAGGTTCTTATCAAATAAGTTACTGATATTTAACCCAGCACTGTAGGTATCGTTAATTTTATACTTGCCGACTAGGTCTACTAAGGTAACGCTTGGCAGGGTGTCAGAATTTTCCTTATCAATTTGCATACCAGCATGATGACGAACACCGATATTTACCGAAGTTTTATGCGTTGGGGTTATATTTGCCCATAAGCTCGCTTTGTGCTTGGCGACTTGTTGACGCATATTGCCCACTAGCTGTGGATTGTATTCATCTTTGCTAATTTCGGCATCCACATACCCATAGCCTAGTCCAATATCTAGCCAGTCAGTAAAACGGTGGTTGGCGGCAACTTCAAAGCCTTTTGAAGTGATTTCACCAGTTTGCGTTTGTTTTGACCAATCAATGGCGGTGATTTTTTCATTTTCTTTGGTGATGTCATAAGCTGAAAGTGTGGCTGACGTGTTTTTATCATCGGACTGGTATTTTACCCCCACTTCACTGCCAATCTGCCTGTGGTTTCGTTGGCTTTATTGATGGTGGTTTTGTTATCTGAACCTATGGCTTGGGAGTCCGTGGTGCTTTTAAAGTTGTCGCGACGAAGCCCTGCCACCACGGTGAGTTTATCCCATTGCATTTCGTCTTGTAGATAGACGCCAAGCTGGCGCTGTGTGATGTCATCTTGTTGTTGATAACCTGTCAAATTAATCGGCTGTTTAGCAAACAAATCATAATTTGGGTCGGCTAAATCGATGGTTGGGATACCTTGATACATGGCATCAGCATATTTGGCATTACTTTTGGTATGCTGAAAATCGACCCTAAACAATAAATTGTGCGAGGTTTTGTCAGTATAAAGTTGATACGCCAGTTGGTTATCGGTTGCACAGTTGGTCATTGATTCATCAGTGGTATAAGCGGTACGAATGAGTTCACGGTCAGAGTTTTCGGCAAAGCCTTGGTGGTAGGTGTTTTGCTGTTGTGCTTCGGCATCGGTATAGCGTAGCGTATGTTTGAACGTTAAATGATCGTTAATTTGCCAGTTAATGGTTTCAGATGGCATGACTACTTTTTTGCTAAAGCTGTTCCACTTGTCCCCCGCATAGGCATCGGCGTCTAGCTTGCCATAGCTTGCTTGATAAACCGTGCCCACACTTGGCAAGGGGGTTGACGGCAACATATCTGGGTCATCTTGATAGTACAAGTTAGCAAGTACAGAGACATTGTTTGACGGCTTCCACTCAATTGATGTATTCAGCAACACCCGTTTTTCTTCGGTGGTTTGCATTTGCCCATCTTTTTGGCGTGCCAAACCGACGAAGCGGTAGTTCAGGGTATCGCTCATGGGGCCTGTGGTATCGACTGCAATTTCACCAAGATTATGCGAGCCTACTCGCAGTTGAATTTCGGTCTGTTGCGTAGCTTTTGGTGTTTTGGCAATTTGGTTAATCATACCACCAGGTTCATTGTAGCCATACAACGATGATGTTGGGCCTTTTAGCACTTCCACCGCTTCGGTCGCATAGGCATCTACTTGTGGCATCAGATTCCAAGTGCCATCATAAGGCAGGCGCATGCCGTCATAGAAATTGGAATAGTTTTTAAAACCACGCATTTCATATTCATCAAAAATACTTACTGTGCCACGGCTTCTGTGCTTACCCCTGGTTCATAGCGTAAGGCACTGCTGACACTGTCGGCTTGACGTTCCTTGAGGGTTTGTTGTTCAATTCGACTGTAACTCATCGGGGCGTCGTCAGGGTCAAGGGCGGTTTTGGTCGCTGTGGTGCGATAACTGTCTGTCTGAGCGCTTAGTACCCCTAAATCCGTTGTTGGCTCAGTCGCTGTTTGATTTGTCGATTCGGCAGTTGAAACCGCGGCGGCTGCCATACTCTGCATGCTTAGCAAAACACTCAAGGGTAATAGTGCCAACGAGAATTTTTTAACACTCAACTGACGACTTGATGTGGCTATATTCATTCAATATTTCCCAAAATTAAACGATAATGATAATTATTTA
Source organism: uncultured Moraxella sp. (assembly GCA_937889485.1). Classification (GTDB taxonomy): domain Bacteria; phylum Pseudomonadota; class Gammaproteobacteria; order Pseudomonadales; family Moraxellaceae; genus Faucicola. Next base: position 2,049 of record CALAPG010000056.1, read on the forward strand.
CTTAATGGCTTTAAAAAAATTTGCCTTATCGGCAAAATTTTTTAGGTTTCAATTGGCATCACTGACAAAGGCAATTTTAGTCAAGTTATTCTCGCTTGCCATTGCCAAGACTTGAGCGACCGTATCATATCGGCTGTCTTTATCGGCACGTAGCTGAATCGTCGGGGCTTCAGTGTTGTTACTTTCTTGTCCAAAACGCGTTTTTAACTCATCTAGATTAATGGCTTCATCATCCCAAAAAATCTTGCCGTCTTTATCAATGCTCACTTGTATAACTTTTGGTGGCGCGTCATTGACTTGTGCCGAGGTTTTCGGTAGATCAAGCGGTACAGTAGGATTAAGCACCGTTGCCGTCACCAAAAAAATAATCATCAAAACTAGCATAATATCAATCAGTGGTATCAGATTGATTTCATTCATGCCTTGTGTTTCTTCGTCGCCTAAATGAAATGCCATATTGTTTCCTTATTTCGTTAGCAAAATGGGTTAAGACTGGGTCGATAAAGGCAAATTATTGTCGGCTTCAAAACGCGGTACACTGGCAATTTTTGTGGCAGCAGATTGTGCTATGGGAGATGTTTGACTATTGAGTAAGACATCTGCAAGCAATCCGTGAGCC
>CALAPG010000057.1 GCA_937889485.1 uncultured Moraxella sp.
GGCGATGCCATCGAGCTACCTGCCAGCAACGAGGCGCCTTCAACCCGTCATATGGTGGATCGGGTCATCAAAGAGCATGGACTTAAGGTGTCTATCGGTAGTGATTTTCATGGCACCACCATGCCTTGGCGGGTGCTTGGTGGTGTGCCAAAACTACACGAGGGACAAATTGGGGTTTGGGAAATACTATAGCGTTTGCTAGCCTACCCAATCGTTGCAACAGCTTTTAAACCCGAGGCGTACTTGCTTCACCCAACAATCAAAAAGGGTGCCTCAAAAGCACCCTTCATAAAAATCGGCTTCAATAACCGTCATTGCGCCGCTTTTTTATCAAACGCTGCCAAGGGTTTAAAAGTTATCGGTTTAGTTGATGGCAATTCTTGACTGGTACGCAGTCGCCATGAATTTTTTGCATCATGCACCACAATATAATACTTACCATGAGAAGTATCTAACACCACTTGACCGCCATAACTGCCATCACTGAGACGGCGCACCACCAAGTCACGGTCCTTATCCTTTTGTGTCGCATGAGAAATTTCCACAGTCAGCTGCTCAGGTGGCGTAAATTGATCACTTTTAGGCACATCAAGCATAAAATGAATAGCATGATTATCTTGAATTCGCATCATACCTGATAAGCCCAAATCATGTGCCAACTTATCTTTTGACACATCAGCGTACAGCGTTTTACCGTCCATATACCAGTCATCACGCACTGTAGAATCTTGTATCTTAACCGAATAAAACACAAACCAAATACACGCCACCACCACAAATAGCGGCAAACCAATCACAAAAATCCACACCATGTAGTTTTTGTACCAAAGTTTAGACACGTTTTGCCCTGCGCCTACAGGAGAAGTTTGCTTATTGATCACTGTTGCCATACGACACCCAACCTAGAGAAAACGAGTCAACTAGTATAGCAGAAAAAAAGCCTAACAATTTAGCACACAAAAAAAAGCTGATTATTCAATCAGCTTTTTAAAACAACATAAACTATCTATTTATCCGTGGTAAAGACATTGTCTTTGACAGCCTTATACTTACCGCCATCATCCACACTCACCACCTGCATCTGAATTGGCGTAGAACCCTTGCTAATAGCCTCAGGATCGCCCACCACACTCACAGGAAAATCATAACTCTCACCTGCTTCCAAGGGAATATTCTTAAATCGGCTTTCCATCGTCAAACCTTTTTGTGGCGCCAACGTCACCGCATATTCATGAGGCTGCTGGGTCTTATTGGTAATCTTCACAATATACGTATTTTCAACCAGACCACGCGTATTAATAGACGACAATTGATTACGGTCACGGCGAATATCAATTTGTAACGGCACCCGACCCGACAAGAAATACACCACACCAGCAATCAGCAGCGTAATCACCGTAGAATACGCAAACAACCGAGGGCGCAAAAACTTACTAGGCTCATTCTCCACCAACTGACGCTCAGTATTATAACGCACCAGCCCACGCGGCTTGCCCACCTTGTCCATAATCTCATTACACGCATCCACACAAGCCGCGCACTGAATACACTCCACCTGCAGACCATCACGAATATCAATCCCCGTTGGACACACCTGCACACACATCAAACAATTAATACAATCGCCAAGATTTGGATCTTCCTTCCCTTTTTTCTGTGCCCCGCGTGGCTCGCCGCGCTTATAATCATACGACACAATCAACGTATCTTTATCAAACATCACACTTTGAAAACGACCATAAGGGCAAATGTGAATACAAAAATGCTCACGCATATAACCTGCGTTGGCAAACGTCGCAAAAGTAAAAATAAACAAAAACACCCAAGTCAAATTTGACCAAGCAAATGGCGCACTGACCAAATAATCAGTCCCAACCACATAACTCACAAACGTAATAGCCGTAACAAAAGAAAAAATCAACCAAATTAAATAAACAACCGCGCGCTTCATAACCTTCTCAGCGTTCCATGGTTGCTTATCTAATTTCATTCGCTTATTACGATCACCTTCCACCCATTTTTCCACATGCTGGTACAAATGCGTCCAAATTGTTTGTGGACAAGCATAACCACACCAAACCCGACCAGCATACACCGTCACCATAAACAGCAAAAACGCCGCCACCATAAAGAAAAAAGCAAACACATACACATCTTGTGGTAAAAAAGTCGCACCAAACAACACAATTCTTGAATCAGGAAAATCAAACCAAACAGCCTGATGACCGCCATAACGGATCCAAGGAAGAATCAAAAACAGACCCAATAAAAAATACATACTAACAACACGTATGTTTTGATAAAAACCTGTCACAAACCGAGGGTGTACCCGTTTTTTAGTAGCATCAATTTGATGGACAGGAATTTGATAATCAGAAGGGGGTGTTGACATATTATTGCCTCGCATAACGCTTAGAATCACGCAACATAATATAGAAAATAATAAAGACAGTGCATTAAATCAGACACCAACCCACCGCATAGACATAAACACATACGCCCAAAAAAATCAGCATGTTGCCATCTTACTTAACAGACCATACATACCCAAAAAAACAAACAAGTAAAAAAAACCACAGACACCAATGCCCATAACCTCTCTTACATACAAGCGTGCAACATCCAAAATGGAATAACCACATAACCTGTAGGCATATTATAAAACAGTTAAACAATATTAGGGCAATTAATTACACATACCCCCAAAAATACCCAAAAACTACAAACAACCCATAAAAAAACAAAAACCCCCTTGACACGCTAACAAAAAAGCGTATAATACGCACACACTGGCAG
>CALAPG010000058.1 GCA_937889485.1 uncultured Moraxella sp.
ATAAACCTATGATGACGCTATCGGCTATCAACGACGCGTTATTTATTGGAAAAATTGCAAATAAAAAAGCATTTAACGTAAGGCGGACTAAAATACCACCCACAATAAATGCTTGATTGAGCGTATCTATAGTCGCCTATCAGATAGAAAACGCCTATCACATAGTCGGCTATTATACGGTAAAATTACGCGCTTGTAGTCATTCGAATGACAGCTTGCTGTTTTAGAAGATATTTTTTATCCGCGTCATCCAACTGGTATTTTCTTTTTTCATTTGCTCCTCGATTTGTTTTTGTTGCTGCTCAAGCTTGATATCCATCAGATTTTTTTCTTTAAATAGACTATATTGGGCATCGCCTTTATAAAACTCAGTTTCACGATAACTGTCATACGCATGTTTGAATAGCACATTGAGCACAGCGGCGAGCGGCAAAGCAATCAGCATACCTGCAATGCCTGCCAGTGCCGCCCCAGCAAGTACGGCAAATATCACCCACAATGGTGATAAACCAATTTTATCACCCAACAATAACGGCTGCAAAATATAACCTTCCACCGCCTGCCCTACCATAAAGGCACCGACAATTAACACTAAATGTACCCAGTCCACGCCAAATTGAAATAGCCCTGCAATAATCGCCGCAATAAAGCCCAGGGTAAAGCCAAGATACGGCACAAAACTTGCGATACCCGCTATCATCCCGATGATAAGACCGACTTTAAGTCCAATGAGTTGCAGTTGCACCGCATACACCATACCAAGCAGCACCATCACTAGTAGCTGACCTTTGATAAATGACATCAACGCTTCATCACTTTCTTTGGCGATACGATAGACCGATGGAATATAACGGTTGGGAATCATATGACGCATTTTTACCAAGCGCTCATCCCAATTATATAAAAAATAAAACATCAAAATCGGCACCAACACCACAATGCCCGCCACGTTGATTACATTCATGCCTGATAACATTAAATTGGTAAAAAATGAGCGCGCATCGGTGATATTGTAGTTTTCTTTGAGAAAATCGACCAAGCCTTTGGACATATCACGCACTTGCATGGCAGGTAAGCGTATGGGCGTGTGAGAACGCACCCAGCCTCGCAGCGTATTGTTATAATAGTCAATTGCCGTCGGTACATACTTCCATGCCGATTGTAACTGCTCCCACACCAGTGGAATGAGCCACCAAAGTATTAATCCAATCATCAGCCCAGTGGACAAATATACCAGCAAAATCGCCACCCAGCGGCGGATATGTGCCTTGTCCTGTAATTTTTGCACCAACGGATTAATCGCATACGATAAAATAAATGCTACCAAAAATGGCAAAATTACCGATTGTAATTGATAAATGATATAGCCTATGGCAACCAAAAACAGCGATATAAATACCCGTTTGAAAAACACATCTTTCGTAAATTGATAAGGGGATGGGTTGTACATAGGTTCCTCAAAAAAGCCAAATACGCCAAAAATATAAGGGGAATGTCAAATAAAAGACGGTCACTGCCATCGTTGTATTTTTGACTAATTTTAGGTAATTTGACAAAAATAGATAGCGCAAACTGCACAACTCATACAAATATTTAAAGCTATGTTATAACGCCCTATCACATTTGTGGGGCTAGAAGGCGTTATGAACGATAAACAGCCTAATATTAGCCAGCTAGCAAAGCGATGGATTATTTTTCTTTTTAATGGGAATTTGGGTATAATGCGCTATCTACTTTTTTCAATATTTTTTACTGTGATAGGATGACCATGACCACACAATCCACCTCATTAAGTTATAAAGATGCCGGTGTCGATATTGACGCGGGTGAAGCGCTTGTTCAACGTATCAAATCGGTTGCCAAAGCGACTAGCCGCTCTGAAGTGGTCGGCGGCTTGGGTGGTTTTGGTGCATTATGCCGTATTCCCCAAGGCTACCAGTCACCGCTTTTAGTCTCAGGTACAGACGGTGTGGGCACCAAACTAAAACTGGCATTGCAACTCAACCAACATGACACCATTGGTCAAGACTTGGTTGCTATGTGCGTTAATGATTTATTAGTATGCGGTGCCGAGCCGTTATTCTTTTTGGATTATTACGCCACAGGCAAACTCGATGTCGACACTGCTGCCACGGTCATTGCGGGCATTGGCGAAGGCTGCAAACTATCAAATTGCGCGCTAATCGGTGGTGAAACAGCCGAAATGCCAGGTATGTATCAAGATGACGACTATGATTTGGCGGGTTTTTGTGTGGGTGTGGTTGAAGAAAGTGAGGTCATCACAGGCGCCAATGTTGCCAAAGGCGATGTATTGATTGCAATCGCCTCCAGTGGTGTACACTCTAACGGCTACTCACTGGTACGCAAAGTGATTGAAGTGAGTCAAGCCGATGTCGCTACCGAACAGCTCAACGGCAAACCCCTAAAAGATGTGCTGATGGCGCCTACCAAAATTTATGTTAAAGCCATTCGCAAGCTACAACAAACTTTGGGCAATGCCAACATCCACGCCATGGCGCATATCACAGGCGGTGGCTTGACCGAAAACCTACCACGCGTACTACCCGATACGTTGACCGCCCAAATTGACGTCGCCTCATGGCAGCTGCCTGCAGTTTTTGAATGGCTACAACAGCAAGGTAACATTGACCAAATGGAAATGTACCGCACCTTTAACTGCGGCGTAGGTTTTGTGGTCGTTGTACCAAGTGACAAAGCCGATGAAACACTTGCCGTGTTAGATCAAGCAGGCGAAACCGCTTGGAAATTGGGACAAATTGTTGCGCGCGAGGGCGATGCGGTCACGTACCACTAACCCTACGCCACCTTAACTCGTCCCACCACGACAGGCAGCGATAGGTTTTTAATATCGCTGCTGTTATTTTTTAGGCTATTTATTCATTGTGTAGGCGTTATGCAGACCACTCCCCTAAAAATAGCTGTGCTAGTTTCAGGCAGCGGCAGTAACTTACAAGTACTTATTGATAAACAACTTGAGCAATCACTCAACATCCAAATTGTAGGCGTCATCAGCAATAAAGCCGATGCGTATGCCCTTGAGCGTGTTCGCCTTGCCAACCATACCCAACAGGCAAATATTGCCGCCGCCGTGATTGACCGAGATGACCACGGCAAAAAATACAACCGCGTGGATTTTGAGCAAAAAGCACTGGATATATTGGGCAACTGGCAACCAGACCTAGTGGTGCTTGCAGGATTTATGCGTATCTTGACCCCGTTATTTATTGATGGGGTCAACACAGGGCTTGGTATCCCGATGATTAATCTACACCCCTCGTTATTACCTCACTATAAGGGGTTAGACACGCACCAACGGGTGCTCAAGTCTGGCGAAAGATACCACGGTTGTAGCGTCCATTTGGTGACCAGTGAGCTAGATGCAGGCGCGGTGATTGCCCAAGCGCTCACCACGGTTTGCCCTCATGACACCGCCGCCTCACTCCAGCAACGTGTCCATCGTCTTGAACATCAACTGTTACCAATGGTCGTTGCCCTGTTTGCGCAGCACGTGGTTAGCGTCACCAACCACCAAGCCGACAATACATTGGGCATAGATTTGCCCCTCAAATTATGGCTATAGACAACAAAAAAGGCAGGCACATTGTAGGGTTGCGCCTGCCTAATTCTCAACCATTCATGACGATTTTTTATTGATTTTCTTTTACTGGTTTTCGTTTAAGGTTTTTTTAGCACGGATGGGCGCTTATTGGGCTAACAACAGACTAAATACCACGATCAGTACAAACACATACCGCCCTACCCAAACATTATCCAAAAACGCTTCAAAACATAACGCACGGTTATAAGTCAGACACTTTTTATTTTGTTGATAAAACAAATAAATCACAGGCAACAAGCTAAGCGCTGCCGCCGTCCCAAAATAATGCCAAAATACCCCCGCCAAACATACCAAAAATACCGCCTGCAAGCCGCTAATAATCACCACATCATAGCGCCCAAACAAAATTGCCGTGGACTTGACACCGATTTTTAAATCATCCTCGCGATCAGCCATCGCATACTGGGTATCATATGCCACTGTCCAGCACATATACCCAACAAACAACAACCAACACCAGCCGTCTACCTGCGTTTGCCCCGTCAATACCTGAGACACCGCCACATACGCCATGGGAATTGCCCAGCCAAATGCCGCTGCCAAAAACACTTGCGGCAAATGGGTAAAACGCTTCATAAATGGATAAATAAACGCCAAACTCACCGCGCCAAATGACCATATAAACACATCAAGCGGCAAAAATACCAATAAACTGGCACTGATCCATGACAAAATTAAAAACGTCCAAACCGCCTCCTTACTGCTCAGCCGCCCATCTGCTAGGGGTCTGCCCTTGGTACGCGCCACATGCCCATCCACTTTTCTATCGGCAAAATCATTGATAGCACAGCCTGCCGCGCGCATCAAGGTGGCACCCAATGCAAAAATCACCACCACGTGCCAAGGCGGCAACTGTCCATACTCATGCGCCGCCAAAAACACCGCCCACAGCGTTGACCAAAATACCAATTCAATGCCAACGGGTTTATCAAAACGGGTCAAATGAATATAAGCTTCAAGCTTATCTTTAAAAGTTAGCATGTGCGTGGTCATAAGCAACGTGCCCCAGTAACAGCAAAAAAACAAATCATAAGAACGGTGTATTATACGCCAAAAAGGCGCAAGCAGACACGTCGCTCAAACCTAAAAACTTATTCGCAATTTATCATTGTCTCATTGTTGGCAAAACACGACAAATTGCCCGCTTTTTGCCATAAAAGTGCAAATATTTGATAGTTTGGCTTTATTTTTTTTAAGATAATTTAATCATAAATAGGTTATAAGTAGCGTTACAGATTATAGCGATAGTCCAAGAATCAACATCTGATAATCCAATGACACAGGCGTGCTATCTTGCAAATACTGGCGTAATACCGTCATCGGTATTTGCTCTTGACCACTCACCGCGCCACCCATTTTTTTTAAATTTTTGAGCAATGTCTGCAAATCTGTATAGGAATGGCTAAAGCGCTGTTCGATCTGATACAACACGTGCCCTTGGCGTTGGCGTAATAGCTGCGCCACAGCATCAAGCCAGCACGAACTTGGCAAAAACTGATAAATAGGAATCTTTGGAAAACGCCTAATCACCTCATGAAAAGACCCTGCCACAGGCACTGCCACATGAAGCTGTCCCCCGTGTTTGACTAAACGCCCAAGCTCAGCCATCACGCTCGGTGTTGCCCAGTGTAGCGCAAAACTACTCATCACCATATCAGCCGATTGGCTAGGCAGCGCAATATGCTGCATCTTTGACAAAATTGGCTGCCCCTGTGGTCGGTTATTTTTACCACCATTACCACCAAATAATGGCTCAAAACCGTCTAATCGCTGCTGCCACAGCGCTAACATAGGGGCGGCATTATCAATGCCATAAATTTGCGTTGGCGGCAGCCGCAAACAACAGGCGTGGGACAGTTTACCTGTACCACAGCCCACATCAATCACCACACGAGGCGGCAGCGGCGCCTGCCAGTGCATCTTGATATGATCTGCCAAAAAATTCGCCACGACCGATTGAATGGGTGTGGCGCTGTCATAAGAGGCGGCAAATTGGGCAAACGCAGGAGATACAGATGAGCGATCAAGCATAACAATGGCAATATAAAATAAATCAATTAGCCAACTTTAACACTATTTATCAACCCTGCATAGTTGTAATTATCTTGGGTGAATAAATCCACACCACACGGCAAATTACCAATCCAATTTAAAAAGCGGTTGATCATCTCTTTACCCACAAACGCCTTACCATGTTGCGGTACAATCATGTCGACATCCAGTTCTCGTACCGCTTGTGCCCAAAATTTGGTCACTTTATTACTCACCATATAGCGCTGGTGAAAACCTTGCATGGTAGCAATGTGCGCGTCAAAATTCTCTACAGGCGTATAAGGATCGCCTACCAACGAAGCACCCATATCCCCTGAAAACAGAATTTTGCTGATAGGGTCATAAAACTGAAAATTACCCTCAGAATGTAAAAAATGGGCAGGCAGCGCATACAGGTGGGTTTCGCCCAACGGTAAAATAGCGCCTTGATCGGGCAGCGCAATCAAACGGTTAAGATAACCTTGTTGCAGCCTGTCAGTGGTAAATGCCGAATTTAGATGCGGCAAAAAGCGCTCCCATAATTTTGAAATCACCACAGATGCCTGTGTGTGCAATAGCCAGCGTGGCAGTGACGCGATAATATCAGGGTCTTGGTGTGAGCCAATCACATAACGAATATGACGTATGTCAGTGTGTTTGAGCAGCGCAAGCGTAAGCGGGGTATAGGTCAAGTCACCACCTGGGTCAATCACCGCACCATTTGTTTCGCCATTGTCAGTGTTTAATATCAAAAATTGGTTGGACTGAATGCCCTCACCTTTTACCAAGTCACTAAACACAATACATTTGTGTTTACCATTGTCAAATATTGTCTTACCACTCATAACCCACCTCATTAAATCGTATGAAAACCCTTGCTAGCAGCGATCTAGACTACCAAAAACCTTATTTGCAATATTGATTTTATAATATTTTGAAAATTATACCATTTTTACCAAGATAGTCACTGATTGTCTGTGATAAAATTTTATCTTGACTAATTTATACTTAGACGCTCATTTAGTGATATCATACCCCGCATTTTTAATTGGTTTCCAAATCCAGAATTTTTAGCATGACTCGTTGTAAATAAAGGCAAAATAATCATGATTTTGGCACTTGAAAGTGTATTTGATCAATGCTCTGTGGCATGTGTCACGGTGGATGGCACGTTGGTGGCAGAGCAAACATTAACAGGCAAACGTTTACAAACCCAACAAATACTGCCTATGATTGAGGCGCTCATGACCCAGCAAGCGTTGGCATTTTCTCAATTGACCGCTGTGGCATTTAACCGAGGGCCTGGGGCATTTAGTGGCATACGCATTAACACCGCCGTCGCCCAAGCGCTGGCGTTTGCCCATGATTTACCTTGTTTGCCTGTGTCTAGCTTACAAGCCGTTGCCCAAGCAGCGTGGCAAACCCACCAACTTACTGAGGTTATCGCCTTAACCGATGCGCGCATGAATCAAGTGTATGTAGGCAATTTTATGCTTAAAAATGGCATCATGCAGCCTAGTTGCGCCGATACCGAGCGCTTACTTGACTATGGCAGCCCTATCAATGACAAGGTAACTTTGGTCGGTAATGGCGCAGGGCTGGTAACGGCAGCAGCGGGGCAAAAAACTGTGATAGATATCGTACCAACTGCCACCATTATTGGGCAGATAGGCGCCTACCAGTACCACCAACAACAAGCCGTCAGCGCGGCGCATGCGTTGCCTGTGTATCTACGCAATAATGCATGGAAAACATTGGCGGAACAACAACGGTAGCCTTGCCATCTATCAAGATGATCCCACTAAAGTACAAACTAAAACAGCAAAACTTGGTACACTTCATTTTTGCCTAAGTTTTATCTTTTATACTATCTATCCCTTATTTTTTAGTAAAGATACACCACGGACACGTTATGGATATTACACTCATCATTCAAGCCATTATTATGGGCATGGTAGAGGGCATCACCGAATTTTTACCCATTTCAAGCACGGGTCATTTGATTTTAACCGATGCTCTGCTCGATTTTTGGACAAAAGATAAAGCCGATTTATTTATTGTTGTCATTCAGTTGGGGGCAATTTTAGCGGTTATTTATTTGTATTGGGGCAGATTATGGCGGGCACTGATGGGGCTATTAACAGGCAAAGACCCAACGCGCAAAAATCCGCGCCAATTGGGTATTTCGCTGATTGTGGCAACCATGCCTATCATGCTATTAGGACTGCTGTTTGATAAGGCGTTAAAAGCGGCGTTATTTAACCCAACGGTAGTGGCAATTTCATTGATTGTGGGTGGTTTGGTCATTTTTTGGGCAGAGCGCCAGCCGCATGTGACCCGATATGCCGAAGCAGAGGACATTGATCTAAAAACTGCCATGATTATTGGCGTAATTCAGTGCTTGGCGCTTATTCCAGGAACGTCACGCTCAGGGTCAACCATTATTGGGTCACTATTTTTGGGCGTGTCACGTAAAGCCTCAGCCGAGTTTTCTTTCTTTTTGGGCATCCCTGTGCTGGTGGGGGCAGGTTTATTAGACTTGGCAAAAAATCACGCTATTTTGACCAGTACACAAGATTGGGGCATTATGGCAATTGGTACCGTGGTATCGTTTGTTTTTGCCATGATTTTTATTAAATGGCTGGTCAATTGGGTAAGTAACCGTGATTTTACTATTTTTGCTTGGTGGCGCATTGGTGTGGGCGTGTTGGTGCTAATTGCAGGGGCGCTGGGTTATTTATGACAGTTGCCTTGTGATGACCGATTATTCATTTGTTATTTATCATACCCAGACCGTGGCTAGCCGTGAACGCTGGCAAGCAGTCATGGCAATGTTGAATACGCTCAATCTACAAGCCCATAGCCAACTTATAGACCAAAAGATTAGCCAAAAATGGTTAAAGACTGCCCAAGATGGCGCTTTACTGATTGATGATAAGGGAAATACAGGCCTTGTTGCCAACGGTATGACCGTGAGTCCAAATTGGTCAAACTTGCAGCAGCGCGTAATCAAAGCGGGTAAAAAAACAGAGCTACTTCTAAAGGCTATGCGCTTACAAGCAGGCATGAGCGTGGTTGATGCCACGGCAGGTTTTGGTCATGATAGTTTGATTTTGGCAAGCACAGGCGCCCATATTACGATGATTGAGCAGCAGCCATTCATGTATATACTGCTGGTGCTTGAAGAGCAGCATATGCACCAGCAGCCAAATTGGCAAAAACTGTTACAGCGGCTTACTTTGGTATTTGGAGACGCCGCCCAACAACTGGCTAGCCCAGTGTCCCATGGCGTGGATCGGGTGTACCTTGACCCGATGTTTCCGCAAGATAGCTATAAATCGGCGGTCAATAAACATATGCAAGTGCTGCATCATGTAGCAAAGCCGCCCGATTTTGCCGCGGAGCAGCAGCTCCTACAAGTGGCGCTTGGACAATTATCACCCGATGGTAAAGTTGTGGTCAAACGCCCAAAAAATGCCCCGTTTTTGGCAAATGTTGCCCCTATACACAGCACCCAAAATGACTTAGTCAGGTATGATGAATATCAGCGTTAGGTATGACGAGTGTCAACCTTGACGGTGCTATGGTTGACCCCATCACCCCCGTCATCAGAAGCAATCACCAGAAAACCTGCCCGTAGCGCCTAATACTCAAAGCTACGGCGTTACGAGGTTATTGACCAATTTTGGCATTGCCCAATTTTGAACCATTACTCTCTGCAGCACGCGGGGCGTTGGGTGAGGCAGGTTCGTTGTCAATGACTTGGTCGTTTTCAGTGATTTTGTCCATGGCCGAGTTGTCCGCCTCTCCTTCTGCACCATCTTCTAGTTCTGCACTACTAGCCACGCCTGCACTGGCGGCTGCGCTTGCGGCTGTTTCTGCACCCAAGTCCACGGTGGCATTGGTTTCGTTAACGATGGCAGGGGCTTTGCTATCATCTGCTGGGGCAGCAGACATGGGCACAGCTTGGGCTTCTGCGGTAGAAGCGGCGCTGGTATTGTCCGTTTCTTCCGCTTTTTTTTGGCATCCTGTAACCGCTAACAGGGTTACCAACCCGATCATGCCTATTTTTGATAATGTAACTTGCATCGGTATTCCTCGACTACCCTAATCCTAATTTAATGTTGCTGATGGGCGTGTTGATTGATTAAATTTTGCCGTGACACTGTTTATATTTTAAGCCTGAGCCACAAGGACATGGGGCGTTACGGCTAATGTTTAAGTTAGCGTATGGGTTTTCTTCATCGGCATTCAAGGTAGGTGCGGCAGCGGCTGCTCCTAGACCAAATGAGTAAGTGGCACGTGAGCGCTGCTGTTGGTTGCGCGCTAGCATGTCGCTGTCTTCGCTAAGCTCGCCTGTTACGCCATTCATTTCTTGGTGTTCAAAATGTAGGCGCATCATTTCTGCTTGTTCGCGCTGCTGACGCTCTAGTTCTGCCAATTCTTCTGGGGTTGGGATGTGTACGCGTGATAAGTCTTGTACGGTTTCAGATTTGATGGCACCTAGCATACTTTGAAAGAGTGAGAAAGATTCAGATTTGTATTCTTGTTCAGGATTTTTTTGGGCATAACCGCGTAGGTGGATGCCTTTGCGCAGTTGATCCATTTGGTTAAGGTGTTCTTTCCAGTGCTTATCTAAACTTTGTAGCATAAAGTGGCGTTCAAGCTGGGCGGCGGTGTCTTCGCCCATTTGTTCACGGCGAGCACGGTAGTTGAGTAAAGCCGCCTCAATAATTTTTTGGCGTAGGCCTTCTTCATCTAGGCGTCTGTCGGCATCTAGCCAGTCATTGATGGGCATAGTTAGGCGAAATTCATTTTCTAGTTCGTCTTCTAGTCCATCGATATTCCATTGGTCGTCTATTGATCCTGGTGGTACAAATTGGTCAATCAAGGCGTTATACACGTCGTAGTGCATAGCTTCAATGCCTTGCTGTAGGTTGGCTTGTGCGAGGAGTTCATCGCGCTGTTTGTAGATGACTTTGCGCTGTTCGTTGGCGACATCGTCATATTTGAGTAGGTTTTTACGCGCATCAAAGTCACGGTTTTCCACTTTACTTTGGGCGTTTTCAATGGAACGTGATACCATTTTGTGCTCAATGGCTTCATCTTCTTTAAGTCCCATGGCGCGCATCATGTTGACCACGCGATCACCTGCAAAGATGCGCATTAGGTCGTCTTCAAGCGATAAGAAAAAGCGCGATTCACCAGGGTCACCTTGGCGCCCTGCACGGCCGCGTAGCTGGTTGTCAATGCGGCGGGATTCGTGACGCTCTGAACCAATGATATGCAAACCGCCTGCTTCTAGTACCTGTTGGTTTTTGATTTGCCACTGGGCTCGGGCTTGCTCACGCAGGGCGTCGGTAACTTCTGGGTTTTTGGCAAGTTCTGCCTGCCAGTTACCCCCCAAGATGATGTCGGTGCCGCGACCTGCCATGTTGGTGGCAATGGTCACCGCGTTTGGGCTACCTGCTTGGGCGATGATGTCGGCTTCACGCTCATGCTGCTTGGCGTTTAAGACGTTGTGAGCAATGCCTTCTTGGGTCAGTAGTTCAGATAGTACTTCACTGGCTTCAATGGTGGCGGTGCCCACCAAGATTGGGGCGTTTTTTTCTTGGATACGTTTGATTTCGCGAATAATGCCTTGGTATTTACCCATTTTACTTAAGAAAATTTGGTCATCAAGGTCAACACGCTGGATGGGCTTGTGGGTGGGAATAATAACGACGTCGAGGTCATAGGTTTGTTTAAATTCTGCCGCTTCGGTGTCTGCCGTACCTGTCATGCCAGAGAGTTTGTCGTATAGACGAAAGTAGTTTTGGAAGGTGGTGGTGGCAAGGGTTTGATTTTCTGCTTGTATTTCGACGTGCTCTTTGGCTTCTACTGCTTGGTGTAGCCCTTCTGACCAGCGCCGTCCTGGCATGGTACGCCCTGTGTTTTCGTCCACAATGATGACTTCGCCGTCGTTGACAATGTAATGAATATTTTTGACAAATAGATGATGGGCGCGAATCGCGGCTTGTACGTGGGCTAGTAGGGGTAGACGTGCGGGGCTATAGAGGCTTTCATTTTCGCCCAGTTCGCCTTTTTCGACCAAGAATTTTTCGATTTTTTCGTAGCCTTTTTCGCTAATTTCGATTTGGCGATTTTTTTCATCAATCCAAAAATCATGTTCGCGGTTGTCACGGTTGCCTTCTTCGGTTTCTGAGCGTTTTAGGCGCGGAATAATGGTATCCACCAACATATACATGGCAGCGGAGTCTTCTGCTTGCCCTGAGATAATAAGCGGGGTGCGCGCTTCGTCAATTAAGATAGAGTCAATTTCATCAATGATACAGTAGTTAAGACCGCGTTGTTTTTTTTCTTCTAGGCTAAATACCATGTTGTCGCGCAGGTAGTCAAAGCCGTATTCGTTGTTGGTGCCGTAGGTAATGTCGGCGCCATACGCAGCAAATTTGTCCATGGGGTCTTGTTGGGAGTAAATCACGCCCACGCTTAGCCCCAAAAAGTCAAAGAGCGGACGGTTGAGCTCGGCGTCACGGCTAGCTAGGTAGTCGTTGACAGTAACCACGTGCACGCCTTTGCCACTGATGGCGTTCAGGTAGATTGCCAAGGTTGCCATCAAGGTTTTACCCTCACCTGTACGCATTTCGGCGATTTTACCTTCATGCAGGGTAATACCACCAATTAGCTGCACGTCATAATGACGCATGCCAAGCACACGGCTTGAGGCTTCTCGGCATACCGCAAACGCCTCTGGCAAAATAGCGTCTAGGCTTGTACCTTGCTCAAAACGTGTTTTGAATTCAGCGGTTTTTTGTTTTAGTTGTTCGTCACTTAATGGCTGAATCGTGCTTTCAAGCGCGTTGATTTTTTCTACCAACTTGCGCATGCGTTTGAGTTCGCGGTCGTTTTTAGTACCAATAACCTTACCTAACATTTTGCCTAACATAGGGGTGTTGTCCTAAATTTTAATCATCAAAATAAATTTTGCTATTATATATGGGTTTGTTTTTTTTAGATACAAGCAAATTTTTTGCCAGCGTTTGCCATTGAAAATTAGCAATTAAGCGATATGTATAGGCTAGCTTGGGGCAACTTGCTTGGGAAAACTTGGGCGCATAAAATGATGCTTTATTTTTTTGGCAAAAATGCTTACATCAAAAATAATTGAATAATGTTGATATATATGAATCTTAATGACCACACCCCAATGATGCAGCAGTACCTTCGCCTAAAATCAGGCTATCCCCATGCGCTGGTACTCTACCGTATGGGCGATTTTTATGAGCTATTTTTTGAGGATGCCAAGGTGGCAGCCGATATTTTGGGCATCACTTTGACTCGCCGTGGTAAAGACAAACAAGGTCATGAAATCGCCATGGCGGGGGTGCCGTTTCACTCAGCCGATGGTTATATTGCACGCTTGATTAATGCTGGACAAACGGTCGTGGTTTGTGAGCAAGTCGAGGCGTCTAGTAGCGTTGCTGATAATAGTTTAGCTGATGCACCGCCCCATAAAGATACGCCACCGCATAAAAAAACCACCCACGCCAATGCCCCAAAAATCATGGAACGAAAAGTGGTGCGCACTTTGACGGCGGGTACCTTGACCGATGATAACCTGATTACCCAAGGGCAAATTCCCACGGTGGTGGCAGTGAGCTTTGATAAGTCGGCATTGACGGTGGGGCTTGCCCAGCTTAACCTCAGCCAAGGCAGCGTTCAAGTCACGCAATTGTCGTGTGATACCTTAAGCCAGCTACAACATGAGCTTACCACCACATTATCGCGGCTTGACCCTAGCGAGATACTGATTGATGAGCAGCTAGCAGCGCCTTGGCAGCATTTTTTACAAGATTTACTGTGTCAGCCTAGCCGCCAAGTTCCGATTATTCAGCAGCCGCATAGCCATTTTTTGTCAGCCAATGCCAGCGAGCATTTGCGTCAGCATCTTGGGGTGACCACGTTGGCAGGTGTTGGCTTACAAGGGCAACCACAAGCCATGATTGCCGCCTCAGTGGTGCTGCATTATGGCAAACAAACCCAACAATCGCCACTGGCGCATATTTGTCACATAACCTGTGAAAAAACTTGTGACTATCTACAGCTTGATGCGATTAGTCAGCAAAATTTAGAGATTTTTAAGCCCGTACTGGCAACAGGCATTTCGCTATTATCTGTGATTGACCATTGCCAAACTCCGATGGGTCGCCGTGCATTGGTACATCATTTGCACCGCCCACTACTAGATAGGCAGCTGATTAACCGTAGGCTAGACGCGGTTGAACAACTGATGTCACTGTCAACCTTTGAATTTGAAGCGGTGCTAAAAACCCTTGCTAGCGTGGCAGACATTGAACGTATTGGTGGGCGTATCGGGCTTGGTACTGCCAAACCCACCGATCTTGCAAAACTGCGTAGTAGCCTACAATCCGCGTTAACTCTCCATGAACAGCTTCAGCATACAGTGGGTGAGCTTGCCAGTCATCCATCCGCAACCGATGACGCACCGCTACTTACCCTGCTTACCAAGCAGCTGCCCTGTGTGGCAAAAGATGATCTATTTGCCGATATGCAGCAGCTACTTACCCGCGCCATTGTAGCGGAGCCGCCTGCTCACACCCGTGATGGGGGTATGATAAAAAGTGGCTATGATCAGCAGCTTGACCAACTGTATCAT
>CALAPG010000059.1 GCA_937889485.1 uncultured Moraxella sp.
CCCCTTGGTAGAATATGCGGTTAATCTCAATCAAAAAGCCGCTACAGGCGGCACTGATCCATTAATCGGGCGTCACGTAGAAATTGAGCGTACTGCACAAATACTGTGCCGCCGCCGAAAAAATAACCCACTTTTGGTCGGGGATCCAGGCGTGGGCAAAACCTCGATTGCTGAAGGCTTAGCATGGCTAATTGTCAATAACCAAGCACCCAAGCCGCTTGAGGGCTGCGTGGTATATAGCCTTGATATTGGGGCGTTGGTGGCGGGTACCAAATACCGAGGCGATTTTGAAAAACGCATGAAAGCCCTCTTAGATGCACTCAAAGCCAAGCCCAACGCCATTTTATTTATTGATGAAATTCATATGATTATTGGCGCGGGCTCTTCTATGAGCAGCAATATGGACGTATCTAACCTAATCAAACCCGCCTTAGCATCAGGCGAGCTTCGCTGTATTGGCTCCACCACGTTTACCGAATATCGGCAAGTATTTGAAAAAGACCACGCGCTGAGTCGCCGTTTTCAAAAAATTGACGTCAGTGAACCCAGTATTGATGAAACTATTGACATCCTGCGCGGTCTCAAACCCCAATATGAAGCCTTTCATCACGTTACCTACACTGATCAAGCATTGCAAAGCGCGGTACACTTGGCAATGAAGCACATTCACGAGCGTTTTTTACCCGATAAAGCGATCGATGTGATTGATGAAGCGGGGGCATTTGTGCGCTTGCAGCAAGATTCATCGCATCTTAGCCAACCAAACGTTAACCCAGATAACGCTAGCCCAGACTCAGACGGCAAATCCAGCGCCATCATCGACGTGGCACAGATTGAATATATTGTCTCAAAAATTGCGCGTATTCCGCCAAAATCTGTGTCAACCGATGATAAAAGCACCCTACAGCAGCTAGAAGGCAATCTCAAACATTTGGTGTTTGGACAAGATGAGGCGATCAAGAGCTTAGCGGATGCCATCAAGCTGTCTCGTGCGGGGCTAAAACCTGACGATAAGCCCATTGGTTCATTCATGTTTGCAGGCCCTACAGGCGTTGGTAAAACTGAAGTAAGCCGCCAGCTTGCCAATTTGTTGGGTATTGAGTTGGTACGTTTTGATATGTCAGAATATATGGAAGCACATACCGCCTCGCG
>CALAPG010000060.1 GCA_937889485.1 uncultured Moraxella sp.
CGCCAACTTTTGCTGATGGTACCAGTGCATATTTTGCCACGGTTAATCGCAATAAACGTTCGGTTACCCTCGATTTTACCAAACCCCAAGGTCAAGAAATTTTAAAAGCGCTTATCAAAGAAGCGGACGTATTAGTAGAAAATTTTAAAGTTGGGAATCTTGCCAAATATGGGCTAGATTATGACAGTCTCAAAATCATCAACCCGCAGTTGATTTATGCCTCTTTAACAGGATTTGGACAAACAGGCAGCAGCGCCCACAAACCAGGTTATGACTATATTATTCAAGGCTTATCAGGGCTCATGAGTATCACAGGTGAGCCAGATGGCGCGCCGCAAAAAGTTGGGGTTGCTGTGGTAGACTTGTTTGCAGGTATGCAGCTTACCTCAGGTATTTTAGCAGCGCTTCTTGCAAGACAGCAAACAGGGCAAGGTCAGCACGTGGATGTCTGCCTAATGGACAGCGCCATCGCTATGCTTGCCAATGTGGGAATGAATTATCTTGCTACTCAAAAACCAGCCAAACGTTTAGGCAACGCTCACCCCAACATTGTGCCATACCAAGTATTTACAGCCGCCGATGGCGATTTTATTTTGGCATGTGGCAACAATCAGCAGTTTACCCAAATCTGTGAGGTCATGGGTCAAACATGGCACCAAGATGCCCGTTTTGATACCAACCCCAATCGGGTAATGCACCGCGACACACTCGTGGCTCAAATGCAGGAAAAATTTATACAACAGCCACGTGATAGTTGGCTTGAAAAATTTGAAGCGGTTAACGTGCCTTGTGGTCCTATCAATAGCGTGGCGCAAGCGCTGCAACTACCACAGATTGCTGAGCGCGGCATGAAAGTTGAATTTGCCAATGGGGTAAGCGTATTAGGCAATCCCATCAAACTCTCTGCCACGCCTGTACAATACCAAATGCCACCACCAAAACTGGGTGAGCATACCGTGGCAGTCATTTCACAGTTAAAAACTGCCGCGCAAATAGCCGAACTACAACAAGCTGGAGTGATTTAGTCATTGATTGAAACACTGTTCAAACCTTGCATGGTAAATCTTGATACCGTTGCCATGCAAGGTCTTAACTACTGTTTGTGCTAGCTAATCACTAACGCTTTAGCGCCGTAGGTGGTCCCGTCAATAAATGTTCATCAACAAACTCATTTGCCGAGTTATGCTCTGCCGATTCTTGGGTAATATACCATTGGGTATTACGGTATAACGTCAGACGGTCGCGTGATAGCCCCCGCCATAAGCAAAACATCATTACAAACACCACCATGGCAAACGGAAAACCTGCAATAATGGCAGCAGCCTGTAACGCAGATAAACCGCCAGCCACCAACAATATAGCTGCAATCACCCCTTCGGTCATTGCCCAAAACAACCGCTGAATTTTTGGTGGGTTGGTATTACCGCCTGCGGTCAGCATATCAATAACAAAACTTGCCGAATCAGATGACGTCACAAACCATAACATAATCATCACTACAATGAGTAACGTTAACGGCTTGGTAAATGGGTAATACTCAATCAACTTAAAAATCGCGCTACCATAATCAGCTTTGACGGCTTCAAGCAACCCATAATTACCAGTAAGCTCCATATGAATGGCAGTACCACCAAAAGTAGTAAACCAAAAAAACAACAACAGCATAGGAATAAATAGCACCCCAAAAATAAACTCACGAATAGTACGACCACGTGAAATACGCGCCACAAAAATACCCACAAACGGCGACCAGCTCACCCACCATGCCCAATAAAAAATCGTCCAATTTGCCTGCCAGTCGGTACCGCTATAAGCCTCACTCCAAAATCCCAAAGGCACCAGCTGGGTCAGATAATTACCAATATTCTCAACAAAACTATCAATAATAAACTGGGTGGGACCCAAAAAAATCATGAAAGCCAACAAAAGCATCGTAAGTAAAATATTGATATCGCTTAGGCGTTTAATACCCTTATCTAGCCCCATCATCACCGAAAGCGTTGCCATCAGCGTGATAAACGCAATCAGCCCCAATTGCACAGTGATATTATTAGGAATGCCAAGAACACTACTAAAACCTGCATTAATTTGCATTACCCCCAACCCAAGCGAAGTAACCACCCCAAACATAGTGCCAAATACCGCTAAAATATCAACGACATGTCCCCATTTGCCATAAATTTTTTGTCCCAGCAGCGGATACAACACCGAACGAATTGACAACGGCAGTCCACGGCGATAATGAAAATACGCCAATGCCAAAGCCACCACGCAATACAGCGCCCAAGCATGTAACCCCCAATGCAAAAAAGACAAATTCATCGCCTGTTTGGCAGCCTCAACCGTCTGTGCTTGCCCCATTGGCGGTGCCATAAAATGGTATAAAGGCTCAGCGGTACCCCAATACAATAGCCCGATGCCAATACCTGCACTAAACAACATGCTAAACCATGACAACAAAGAATACTCTGGGTGCTCAGTCTGCTGACCTAAGCGAATATCACCAAAACGACTGAGGGCAAGATACAGACTAAATACCAATGCTGAATTCATCAAAATAACAAATAACCACCGAAAACGATGGGTAATCATAGATTGCAGCTCACTAAACAGCGCTGCTGCAACCTCATTAAACAGCGCACCAAAAACAATAAATCCTACAATGAGTGCCGCCGACACCATAAAAACAGGGCGGCTAACTTGCGGAAAGGGTCCAAAACGTTCTACCTTAACCTGATTCATAAAGATATCTTTTTATTAAATAAACTGGATAATAACTTTAACAAATTATGGACAAATCCTCAAATTAGCGTAAGACGATTAGCAAAAAAGTAGCAAAATTATCTTATTAAATTACTGATATTAATGGTATTTCATAAAAATAAAATGTTACATTTTTATAAATACGAAAATTCCAACCAATTAACTATTTAGTTTTTATTAAAAATTAATCACTGATATTTAAATGGCTTTATAAAAAACATTGGTCGAGTATTGCCAGCGCTGCCACCATCTACCACCTTGGTGCAAAAGCTGTTAAACTAGCCGCCTAAAAACCTACAAGCGGTACCTATAAATCCTACACGACCCACCAAAACGAGCCAAAATACGATCTAGTATGGCTGACAATCACCCCTATTTTGTGAATCACTTACCCAAAAATTTCCCATTTGATTAACAACCATCCTTGCTTAGCGCTAGCCGTTAACGTTAAAAAATTTAAATGGGGCGACATAACCAAAGATGGGTAGCGGTAGGCTAGGGTATGGCTATAGCCTAGCTTCGGTGGTAATAAGAGGTTGTGGCTTTCGTCGGGCGGCTGCCTGCGTAGTTGGTGCAGCCTTGCAGAGATCCTTGATTATCAATGGCAATAGGCGGCGGCTCATATTGACAAGCGCGCGGTAAAAGGCATTTTGATGAGAGATAATAAAAATTTAATGAAAAACCAAAACACGGTTTCATGGCACACAGAATACCCAAGAAGCTGGTTTAATAACTTGGTGTTTTATAGCAGCTTTGTCGCCGTGTTGCTGGCGATATTTGATACAGGTTTTGAGTTTAATCTATGGTTTCAAGGGTTTACCTCAAGTTTTTATTTGCTGGCATTAACGCTAAGCCTAATTGAGTTGCTGCTGCATTGTCGTCGCTGGTATGCACGCTCAACGATGCTTGCAGTATTTAATACGCTCACGGCAATGTTGGTAGTAGCGCTCATTGTGACGCATTTTGTCGATGAAGATAGTTCGCTGCTTTATAAGTTCTTATTTGAAAAGTCGCTGATCAAAATTGCGGTGTTGTTGTCGTTTATTCGCCAGTTATTTGAAAGGGATTTTGAGTTTAAGTTTGCGGTGACCCATCCAGCCCAGTTATTTATTATTAGTTATTTGTTATTGATTTTATTGGGTACTTTTTTATTGATGATGCCCAATGCCAGTTATGGGTATTTGTCATTTGTTGATGCGCTGTTTACTGCAACCAGTGCGGTGTGCATCACGGGGCTTACTGTCAAGG
This sequence comes from uncultured Moraxella sp., assembly GCA_937889485.1. Classification (GTDB taxonomy): domain Bacteria; phylum Pseudomonadota; class Gammaproteobacteria; order Pseudomonadales; family Moraxellaceae; genus Faucicola. Next base: position 4,012 of record CALAPG010000060.1, read on the forward strand.
ATACGGGTGCTTTTTTTACGCCATTGGGTCAGGTGATTATTATTTGTTTGATTCAGTTGGGCGGGCTTGGGATATTGACCTTTGCTACGTATTTTGGCTATTTTTTTCGTGGCAAAATTAGTTATGAAACCCAGCTCACTATTGGGCAGGTCACAGCGTCTAATCGTCTGGGGGATGTCCTAAAAACCCTCAAGGTGATTTTGGTGGTGACTTTTGGGGTAGAGCTAATGGCGGCAATTGCCATTTATTTGAGTGTGCTAGATTTGCCAATGAGTACATCTAATCGGCTGTTTTTTGCTATTTTTCATGCCATTTCAGCGTTTTGTAATGCAGGTTTTTCGACATTGAGTGATAGCCTGCATCATGAGCAGGTGCAGTTTAATTATGCCTTGCAATTGATTATTGTGGTGACATTTTTATTTGGGGGGCTTGGGTTTGTGATTGTGGCAAATGTGCTTAGTTATTTAAAGCATCGGTTGCTACGGCTGGTATCACCCAATCCCCACCGCCACGGCGCCAAGCCTTGGCTGTTGAGTATTAATAGTCGCATTAGTTTGGTGACCTCTGCGGTGTTACTGGTGTTGGGATTTTTGGTAGCTATGGCGGCTGAATGGCAGGGGGTATTGACCGATCATGCCTCTTTTTGGGGCAAGTTGGTCACGGCGATTTTTATTGCGGCAACGCCACGCAGCTCGGGGTTTAATACCATGGATATGACCCAGTTGGCATTTCCAACGGTGATGATGATGATTGGGCTTATGTGGGTAGGGGCGTCGCCTAATTCTACGGGTGGGGGTATCAAAACCAGTACGCTTGCGGTGGCGGTACTCAATATTTGGTCGATTGCGCGGGGTTATACCAGAATCGAGGTGTTTCAGCGGGAGATTGCGGATATCTCGGTGCGGCGGGCCTTTGCGGTGATGTGTTTATCGGTGATTTTGATTG
>CALAPG010000061.1 GCA_937889485.1 uncultured Moraxella sp.
TCAAAAATTTCAAGTTTGACATCGGCATTAAGACAAGTAGATAAGTCTTTTTCAATCGTCTGTTGAAGCACTTGCTTACTGTCAAACTCGCTAAAATTGAGGCTATTAAAATAAAGTTTGAGTGACTTTGATTCGATAATATAGTCAGAGGTTGCTGGAATGGCAAGGCGTGCCATGGCAACTTGCGAGATGCCTTGACGATTGAGCCAAGATAGCTCAAATATGTGCCACCAGTCCATACCAATCAACTGCACGGTGGGCAGGGTAAGTTGGTTACGCCCTAAACTGCGCGCAATGGGGTAGAGAATAGCGGGTGAGTAGGTTTTTGGGTAGTCGGTAGTTTGACCAAGAATGCCGTGCTGAAGGGGATTGGATGTTTGCATAAATTTTTAAAATAAACCATATTGAGGACAAAATGTTATACTGACTTTAGTTTTAACTGGGTTTTATCGGGCGAAAACTCAACCCATTTGTCATGGATAGATAGTATGCGTTTGATAAGCTCCTCTACCGTGATGGGTTCAAAGTTATGATCTTTAGACAGCTTTATGTTATTGGCTAATTGAGAAATTATTAACCATTTTCCCTCATGGGGTTTGCTTTGCGTATGAATTAGCTGAATCAACTTAGAATAATTGAATTTTCGCACAAACATTTGGCTGCCTTCTAATTTTGTTTCAAATACAGCTAATGTCTTGATAAATCCAGATAGTTTGGCGCGCCCATAATTACGGGTATCAAAATCGGGTTTTACATTGTTCAGATATTGCCCAATGCTGCCTAGATACGCCCAGCCATTTTCATCGGCATTGTCTTTGACAGCGCGGTATAATAAATTGAGAGTTTGCGTATCGATAGCAACACCAGCGTCAGCCTCGGCTTTTTCACTGGTGATAGGTGGTGAACTTGTAGTATGCTCGGGCGACGGGCATGTTGCCGCTTCAGGTAAAAGGTTTTCAACATAAATAAATTTGTCACAAGCATTTCTAAAAGCGTGGTTGGTATTTTTTTTACCAAACCCGTAGACTTTTAAGCCATTTTGTCGGATACGTGAAGCAAGTGGGGTAAAATCACTATCACTTGAGATAATGCAAAAGCCATCCAAATTACCCGCATACAATAAGTCCATTGCATCAATGATAAGTATCATATCGGTGGCATCTTTTCCCGTAATATACGAGAACTGCTGAATGGGGGTGATGGCTAACGGCAATAAAATTTCTTTCCAGTTTTTGAGACTCTCGACACTCCAGTCACCATAAATACGCTTGACACTGGCAATGCCATATTTAGCAATTTCCTCAAAAATAGGTTCAATGTATCTAATCGAAGCATTATCCGCATCAATCAATACCGCTAGCTTTTCCATATAAGCGCCTTATCAGAGTCTTACTCTTGAGCCATCTTTTAACAAATAAAACGCAATCGCATAAAAAATTGTGGTAAAAATCCCAATGGCTAACAACGAGTTCCATACATTCACATCTGAATGCCCCAAAATACCATAGCGAAACGCGTTGACCATATACACAATCGGATTGAGTAACGACAAATTTTGCCAAAATCCTGACAAATCTTTGAGTGAATAAAACACCCCACCTAGATAAGTGAGCGGCGTCAACACAAAACTGGGTACAATAGAAATATCATCAAATGAGCGGGCAAATACCGCATTAATCATACCACCCAGCGAGAATAATGCAGAAGTCATCACTACCGTAAAAATAGTAACAAACGCATGCACCAATGACAACTTGGTAAAAAACAACGCCAGCACCGTCACAATCAAACCAATACTCAAACCACGAAACAAGCCACCCATGATAAACCCTAACAAAATCGTGTGTTTTGAAATTGGGCTAACGAGCATCTCCTCAATATTGCCATGAAACTTGGTGGCAAAAAAGCTAGACACCACATTGGAGTAACTATTCGTAATGACTGCCATCATAATAAGCCCTGGCACAATGAACTGCATATAAGATACACCGCCCATATCACCCACCCGTGAGCCAATCATTTTACCAAAAATAATAAAATAGAGACTCATAGTAATGGCAGGTGGCAATAGGGTTTGCGGCCAAATGCGCAAGATACGGCGAATTTCCTTAATGGTCAATGTCTGAAAAGCTATCCATTGTTGTTGAAAATTCATGGTTAATTCTCCAGCTTCTCGGTTAGGTTTTTATCCACCAAACGCATAAATAGCTCTTCTAGGCGATTGGCTTTATTGCGCATACTGGCAACTTCAATATGTTGGTCATTTAGCTGCGCAAACACATCGTTTAAGGTTTCGCCTTTTTTTAACGTCACTTCTAAAGTTAGTGGGTCGGGCTGGGCGGTTTTAATGACATTATCTAAACTGATCGGCTCATGATGAGGATTTGCTAAATCAAACACAAAACTCTCGACATCAAGGCTTGCCAGTAGGCTTTTCATGTCCGTATCAATGCGAATTTCACCGTGATCAAGAATGGCAATATGCTTACAAAGCTGTTCTGCTTCCTCAAGATAATGGGTCGTTAAAATAATAGTGGTACCTTCCTCAGCATTGATTTGCTGCATAAATTCCCACATCGAGCGTCTAAGCTCAATATCTACCCCAGCGGTGGGTTCATCCAAAATCAGCAATTTTGGGCGGTGCATCAAAGCACGGGCAATCATCAACCGCCGTTTCATCCCCCCAGATAACATACGCGCTTTATTGGCACGTTTTTCCCAAAGCCCCAAGGCTTTTAGCAATTTTTCGGCGCGTGGGCGAGCCGCTTTGGCAGGGATACCAAAATAGCCTGCTTGGGTAACTAAAATATCCTCCACATTTTCAAACTGCATAAAATTAAACTCTTGTGGAACGACACCCAAAAAAGCTTTGGCTTGGGCAGGATTTTTGAGTAAATCAATCCCAAAAATTTCAACCGAGCCTGTCGTGGGCTTAAATAAAGAGCTAATAATACCAATGGTGGTAGACTTGCCTGCACCATTTGGCCCCAATAACGCAAAAAAACCGCCTTGAGGCACAGTCAAATCAATGCCCTTGAGTGCAGAAAAGCCATTGGGATAATTTTTGGTAAGGTTGGTAATTTGTAACGCAGGTAGCGTGGTATCAGTCATAAATCAGATATCAACTATGTTGTATGTTGGGTAACATGAATGGGTACATGATAAAATAATGGGCGCATCTATCAGCGTATCAATGGGGACAAAATCCCAAATTTAAAGTAAAAAATCGGTTATGTTGCACCGTTAAACTACTATTACAATCTCAAGGTCAAACCCCACAAATAATAAAAAAGCCCATCAACTGATAGGCTTAATTCTAAAAAATACCGCAAATTATTTGGCGTTTTCAACCATATAATCAACAGCATTAGTGACTTCAACATCTAACAAATCAGCATTACCACCTTTGGCAGGCATGGCGTTAAAGCCTTGCAGGGCGTGTTGATGAAGGGTAGCTGTACCTTTGCCAATACGAGCACCCCAAGCGCCTTTATCCCCAAATTTTGGTGCGCCTAATAAACCTGCAGCGTGACAAGTATGACACACGCCTTCATAAATGACCTTACCTTCACGCGGTTGATTAGGATCGGCGGCGCCTAGTGAAGCCGCGATGGTAATATCACACTCTTGACCTTCAAAGCACACTTTTCCCTGAGGCGCAATACGCGCAATTAGGTTTGGATAAAGTGCCACTAATTTGGCAACTTGTGGTGGGTCTTCTGGTGCTTTCTCAGCTTCTTTTTTTGCAGCGGGTGTAGGGGCAGCTGCTGAGGCGGTTGCAGTAGCACTGGCGGTAGTCGCTGGTGCAGAAGCGGCAGCAGGGGCACTGGCTTTGTCCTCAGCTTGGCTGACAGCGATACCTGCAAGGCTTAGCATAGTAACCGCTGATAACATAACTACTTTTTTCATTCGTCACGTTCTCTCAAACAGGTGAAATAGGTTATCGTAAGACGTTACAGACGGTCGAAGTTCAATTAATGAAATTGCCGTATTGTATCATTAGGTGCGATAAGTGTAACATTGATTTATTTTCCATACTATTATAAGGGAAAATTAAGTTAAAAAGCTATGCTTATTTAAAATGACAAATAATTTTGATTATTTGCCAATCGC
>CALAPG010000062.1 GCA_937889485.1 uncultured Moraxella sp.
ATGTGGGGTGGCGTGGGACGCGGTAAAACTTGGATGATGGATATGTTTTTTGAGTCATTGCCCCATGATAATAAAATGCGCCAACATTTTCACCATTTTATGAAACGGGTCCATGCCGAGCTCAACAAACTACAAGGGCAACAAGATCCACTGCAAAAAGTTGCCGATATCATCTATAATGAAGCGGATGTGATTTGTTTTGATGAATTTTTTGTCTCCAACGTCTCTGATGCCATGATTTTGGGCGATTTATTTACCATGCTGTTCAAAAAAGGTATCACCTTGGTGGCAACCTCCAATATTGCGCCTGATGGGCTATACAAAAACGGCATTCACCGTGACCGTTTTTTACCAGCGATCAGCGAGGTGCAAAAAAACTGCACCGTGATGAATATTGACAGTGGCATTGACTATCGGCTACGGGTGCTGCAGCAAGCCGAGCTGTATGTGTCACCCCTCACCAAAGACAACATCCACTGGCTTGCCAACCGCTTTACCGCGCTTAGTAACAATCAGCATATCAGCCAAGAGCCGATTGTGGTCAATGGTCGTGAGATTGCCATAAAGGGGCGCACTGAAAACACCCTGTATGTCGATTTTCGCGCGCTGTGCATGCAGCCACGTTCTGCCAGTGATTTTATTGAGATTGCCAACCAATTTAGCACAGTGTTAGTGGATGATGTGCCTGCGCTCAATGATATTATTTCAGACCCAACCCGCCGTTTTATTTATTTGGTTGATGAATTTTATGACAGACGCGTCAAGTTGTTGGTACGCGCCGAACAATCGATTCTTGCGCTTTATCAAGGGGACAAATTGGCGTTTGAGATTGAGCGTACGCGTTCTCGCCTGCTTGAAATGCAGTCAGAAGATTATCTTAAAGCTGAGCACCGCTTGGATGAACGCCTGAATGACACGGTAACCCACAGCGCTTCTGCATAAGCCCATTAAAACTCATGTTAAGCGCCCTATCAAAAACCATGTTATGACAGTGGGTTCGCTTTTTGCCCGTACAATACTTATCTTGAAGGACACTGTATGCCAACTTTTGACCCTGTAGCCTTTGATCCTATCGCGTTTATCAAATCGCGCCGTTCGATGGGCAATCTAACCGCACCTGCCCCAACTTCCGCGCAGCTCATTGAAGCCATCGAGGTGGCGATGACGGCGCCTGATCACAAGGATTTAAATCCTTACCGCTTTATTGTACTAGAAAACCAAGGGCTTAAAAAACTTGGTGAGGCACTCAAACAAGCCGCTATTGCCCAAGGCGAAACCGACGCAGTCACACTGGCAAAAACCGAGCGTATGCCCAACCGTGCCCCAATGATTATCGCTTGCGTCACCCATTATCAGTCCCATGACAAAGTACCAGAGTTTGAGCAATTATTAGCAGCAGGGGCCGCGGTAGAAAATCTGCTACTTGCCCTACATGCACAAGGGTTTGCCAGTGTTTGGCGCAGTGGGTTGTTGGCAAACACCCCCGAGGTCAAAACTTTTTTTAAGCTGAGCGCTGACAACCAAGTGGTGGCTTTTGTGTATGTGGGTACCGCAGGTGCGCCCTTGCCGCCACGTGCCAAGATAGACGTCACCCCGTTTATTGTTTATGATAATGCGTAGCGCTACAAGGCACAAACCCCCATGCCCTTTATGCCTATCCCGTTGTGAGCCAGTCGTATCAAGGATTTTTAATGAAAAAACCCCAATTAACCACCAACTTAAGTGAAAACTTAGAAAAACTCCATGTCAATCGAGAAAAAGCCAGTAAGCTATTTGCCGATGTCATCGAAAAAGCGGTTAAAAAATCCAAACCTGATTCTCTCACCGCGCCCACTGTCGCCACAGATACCGACACGCCTACGATTACCCCAAAACCCATGCCCCTCAAAATCACCGTGCTTGGCGGCGGCAGCTTTGGCACCGCCATGGCAAATCTCTCTGCCAAAAATGGCTGCGATGTCACGCTTTGGGTACGCGACAAACGCAGCGTGCGCGCCATGCAAAAAACCCATATCAATAAAAAATATCTGCCAGATCACAAACTTGATGAACGCTTGCAGTTTACCCATGACCTAGCAACCGCGGTCAAAGATAAGGACTTGCTATTTGTCGCCGTGCCAAGTAGCGCGTTTCGAGAAACCCTACAAAAAATCGCACCGTTCATCACCGCCCAAGCCATTATCTCTTTAACCAAAGGCATGGAGAAAGACACCTTTGCGCTTATGAGTGATATCATTGCAGAGGAATTACCCAATGTGGCGTTTGGGGTTATGAGTGGCCCTAATCTTGCCAAAGAAATTATGAATAATATGCCGTCTGCCACGGTGATTGCTAGTGAATCTGAAGCCTTACGCCTTGCCGCTCAAAAAGCCCTGCATAGCGCGTTTTTTCGGGTATTTGCCAGTGATGACTTGGTGGGTGTAGAGTTAGGGGGTGCCCTTAAAAATATCTACGCTATTGCGGTAGGCATGGCAGCGGCTTATGACATTGGCGAGAACACCAAAGCCATGATATTAACGCGGGCACTGGCAGAAATGAGCCGATTTGGGGTTCATGCAGGTGCCAACCCCTTGACTTTTTTGGGACTATCAGGCGTGGGCGATTTATACGCCACTTGCTCTTCGACCTTAAGCCGTAACTACCAAATTGGCAACATGCTAGGGCGCGGTATGAGCCTTGAACAAGCCATCAAAAAATTAGGACAAACCGCCGAAGGGATTAACACCATCCAACAAGTCAACGAAAAAGCAGTAAAAGATGGCATCTAC
>CALAPG010000063.1 GCA_937889485.1 uncultured Moraxella sp.
AACGCGCCTGCCTACAAAATTGCCTCGTTTGAAGCCATTGATTTACCCCTTATCAAATACGTTGCCAGCACGGGCAAGCCAATAATTATCTCCACAGGTATGGCGGATGAGTTCGAGATTGCCGAGGCAGTGGCAACGGCTCGTGAAGGCGGCTGCACGGATTTGGCATTACTGCACTGTGTGAGTGGCTATCCTGCTCCTGCACAGGATTATAACCTTCGTACCATCTTGGATATGCAGCAGCGTTTTGGTGTGCCGATTGGTCTATCTGACCATACCTTAGACAATACCACTGCAGTCACCAGCGTCGCATTGGGGGCGTGTATTATTGAAAAACACGTCACGTTAGATAGAAATGGCGGCGGCGCGGATGACAGTTTTTCACTACAAAAAGACGAGCTAACCGCGCTTTGCCGTGATAGCAAAACCGCTTGGCAAGCACTGGGGCAAGTGGATTATGGGCGAAAATCCAGTGAGATGGGCAATGTGCAGTTTCGCCGTTCGCTGTATTTTGTCAAAGATATGACCGCAGGCGAGGTGATTACTCCCGACCATATTCGTAGCGTGCGACCTGGGTTTGGGCTTGCGCCAAAGCATTATGAGGCGATGATGGGTAAAACGGTGAATAAAGCGATTGCTGCCAATACGCCTGTAAGGTTTGACGATATTGGTTAACACTTGATGTCACTATCCCTACAACGCCTAAAGTCGACGTTATTAAAAGATAGCCTAATTTACGTGGCAGGTGAGATGACCGCCAAAGCCGTCCCATTTTTGCTGTTACCCTATCTGACAAGACAACTGGGAACCGCAGGTTTTGGGGCGCTGTCTTATTATTTGTCCATCACTGCTTTTTTGCTGATTTTTATGAGCTTATCACAAAATGGCGCATTAACGCGCTATTACTATATGTATGGCAAGCACGGTATGGGCAACATTTTGCTGGCAGGGGGGCTATATAGTGTGGTGGTTTTTGTGCTTGCTGCCTTCATAAGTTTGCAACTTGCCGATGAAGCGTTATTTTATTGCTGCTTAACCGCCTTTTTTCAAAGTTTGTTACAAAACCAGCTAGCACTACGCCAATGCCAAAAACGCGCATTTAGTTATTTGGCAATTCAATTAAGCGCAGCGCTAACTAACTTATTACTCACCGTGGCGATTTTTAATTTATTTACTGGCGATAAAGTAACCGAACGCTTGATTGCTATTGTGTTGTCTTATTTCATTACCTTTATGGGGGCAATGGTAGCGGCACAACAACAATTTGCGCTTAGGTTTTGCTGGTCATGGCAGCGGCTGCGCCTTGGGCTACTTTATATTATGACGCTAGGGCTACCTTTGCTACTGCATGGCATTAGTTATACGGTAAAAGGGCAGTTAGATAGGGTATTGATTTTTAAGAATTTTTCGGCGCATGAGTTGGGGATATATTCGGCAGGGGTGCAAGTGGCAAGTGTGGTGACTGTAGTGATTATGGCAATCAACTCGGCAGGTGTGCCCCACTTATATGAAAAACTAAAATCAAAAAAAATCACGTTAGATAATATTCATCGCTTGTTTTGGCTAAGTTTTTTGCTACCTCTCATGGCAACAGCTATAGTGTGGGGGCTGCCGCAAGGTCTGTATCGCTGGGCATTGGGGGCGGATTTTTTGTCAAGTCGCTACTATGTGGTGTGTTTTGTATTGGGTTTTTCACTACTTATTCCCTATTTGTTATTGGTAAATTTTTTATTTTATCATGGCAAAAACCGCCAAATAGCCACTAGCTCGGTATTATCCACGTTGGTTTATTTGCTGCTACTGTTATTGCTGAGCCCGCTGGGGTTAAAATATGTTCCTTTTGCCAGTATTATCAGTAACTTGGCTATTTTGCCCCTGTTGTATTATGCGACGCTTCAAGTCAACAAAGTTAATAAAGTCAATAAAGCTAACAAAGTAAGCACACCCTAAATGAACCTTATTATTTGTATTACCCCGTTACAGTCGTTGATTGCTCAGCAGATCATCCGCCAATCACCCAATCACCCTGCAAGCCACTGGGCGTGTTTGTACTTGCCCTATGGCGATAACCCCAAGCACCGCTACTATTATGGGCAGCTACAATCGCTGTGCCAGACCGCAGCTTATATCGAATTAAAAAATAAAGGTCTCTCTCAGCAGCTAACCACTTTACAACATATTAACAAGACCCTAAAGCAGCTTGGGCTTTGGCAGCAGCCTGTTGCTGCGCTATACCTTGCCAGTATAGATGTGATTTTTATTCAATATGTCCTATCAAAGGTAGGCTTTAAAAGCCTTTATACCTTTGATGATGGCACTGCCAATATTTTTCCCAATTCTAGCTATTTTCAACCGCTACCAAAATCCT
>CALAPG010000064.1 GCA_937889485.1 uncultured Moraxella sp.
TACCAAGTAGTCCAATAGCCGCATGAGTTTGCTCAAGGCTTGCACCGTACATCTTAGCTACGGGTGCTGCCATTTTCATGGCTTCGCCGATATCTTCGATCCCGACGGATGTTTTGTTGGCGGTGGATACCATCACATCACCGAGTCGCCCCATTTCTTTTGCTTGCATACCGAAGGCATTGAGTACGCCACCTGAGATTTCAGCAGCACGGGCAACTTCCAATTGACCTGCCGCGGCTAAGTCCAATGTACCTGCTAACGATTCAAAGACTTGCTGACTGTTGAGACCCGCTGCACCCAACTCAAACTGTGCTTGGGCGGCTTGGCTGGCGGAGAAAGCCGACCTTGCTCCTTCAGTGATAGCTTGATTGCGGAGCATGGCTAGTTCACTTGACTTGGCATCTAGCTCAAGCACCGCTTGCGTGGCACTCATTTGCTTATCAAATGCGATAGCAGGTTTGAGCATTTGATAACCTGCGACAGCTGCGCCGCCCATCTTGGCGATACTGCCCATCGCTTGCTCTCGCAGACCTTTGCGGTAATCGGCAAATGATTTTGATAAGCTGTCCGCTTTTTTTTGCACGCCTACAATGGCACTAAATACCAGTTTTAAATCACTGGCAAGTCCCCGTGCGTGTTCACGGGCTTTTGAAAATAATGAATTGGTTTGATTGAGCGGTTGGTTAAGACCGTTTAGGCGGCTACTATTAACCTTTGATAATGTCTCGTTGAATTGCTCAACCGATGCTGTAGTTTTGTCAAACGCTTGGTTTAAGCGCTCAGATTGAGCAACGATAGACTGCAAAGGGGCAGAAATACGGTCAATGAGTTCGAGTGTCGCGGATAAATCAAGATTTGCCATATTGCCCCTTTAAAGATTATTTTTTGGTTTCTGAACGTTCCCTTGCCTTGTCGTGCCACATCATCAGCTCTGCTAAATCCATCTGATCGCACACATCGGGCGACCAATGGAACACCACGGCAAGGTCTGCTATCACGTCATCTATGCTGACTGGGATTCTAGGTTCGCTTTTGCCTTGGCTCGCTCCGCTGGACTGGCGAAAAAACCCACCACCGCTGTGGCTACCTTGGTAAAGTCTGCCAAGTCCATATCCGCCAAGTCGTGCTCAACGAGTACAGGGGAGGCGACACGGGGGACGAGTTTGGCAATGGCATCAAATTCTAGCTTGAGTACATCGGTCAACGATAAACCGCGCAATGACCCTGCCTTTGGCTTGCGAATAGTGATTTGACTGATGACGGTGTCGCCACGAACAATAGGGGTGTCAAGGGTGACGGTTTCAATGTCGGGGTTTTGCACGGTAGCGGTGGGTAAGTCTTGGGTTTGATTGTCTTTTGACATGATAGTTTCCTAAAAATGGTTATTAATTTTTTTTAGCAAGGTGCGTAGAACGCACCCTACTCATTGATAAAATAGTGGTTACAGACCAAGCAGTGCGTTAATTTGGCTGGTTTTGTCAACGCCCCCTAAAATGCAGATGCCGTTAACAAGGTCGATTTCGCATAGCTCAAAGCCGTCATCAACGACGCGTAAGTAAGTGACGCCATACAGCAATTCTTGCTCGTTAATGCTGCCTAGCTCTATCTCACCGAGCTGAAACTCTTTGAGCGAGCCACGCATATAGACTTCGCGGATAACGTGCTTGCAAATATCTTGGCGTTCATAAGCGCCGACATAGCGAATTGGTAAATCACTGACGCCACACTTTGCCAATTGAGCAAAGTGACGGCTGTCAACACCCGTGTAGGTGATGGTGCTTTCCATCTTCTCAAAACCCATATCAAGGTCGATGTCACCAATCATACCAGCGCCGCGGTACTCCTCGGTTTTTTTGACGATTTCGGGCAGCTCAATTGTCTTGGCGGTACCAGCGTAGCTATCGCCATCGACAAAAACGTTGTAGTTTTTGAGGACGGCTGGGAGTTGTTTTGCCATTTTTTTATCCTTACGCCGTTTGGGCGATTAGTTTGCTAAAGTCAACCAAATAGCGGTCGGTGATACGCTGGTTCAAAAACAAGTTTTCTAGCGTTGGCACTGGGGTATAGTCATAGTCGATATACATAATGCCTTGGCTTAAATCTTGGGGGTTGTTAATCTCTTCGTTGTACCAGCAGCTTGCACCGATGAGCCAACCTTTGGCGACGAATTGGCGTAACTTTGCGTTGATACTGTCGATGATGTCACGGGCTAAAATAGGCGTGAGCGGCTTGTCAATGAAGGGAAAACAGCCTGCAATGATGGTATCAAGCAAAAATTGCGCGGTGCGTGTGGTGGTCTCAAAGGCAAAGCGGGGGTCGTCGCTACAGGTGCGATTGCCCCAAAAGCGAAAGCCCTCGTGCTGGATGAGACTGGTGACTTCATTGGCGTTGAGAAAGCCAACCTCGGTGTCTGAGTCCTCCAAGTCCCATGT
>CALAPG010000065.1 GCA_937889485.1 uncultured Moraxella sp.
CGCTAATCAGTCGGCTTTTGCCCAGCTTAAGGCTATTAGCGGTGCGTAACTTCAGTTAATAACAATGCGCTGACGCTGCCTGAGTATTTTCATCATCGTTTTGGCGGCAATCATCGGTTATTAAAAATTGCGTCTGCCACGATTATTTTGTTCTTTTTTACGATTTATTGCGCCTCTGGCATTGTGGCAGGCGCGCGGTTATTTGAAAGTTTGTTTGAAGTGAATTACGGTACGGCGCTATGGTTAGGGGCTTTTGCCACCATTGCTTATACTTTTATTGGCGGGTTTTTGGCGGTAAGTTGGACGGATACCATTCAAGCCAGTTTGATGATTTTTGCGCTGTTATTTGCCCCAATTATGGTGTATCTCAATTTGGGGGGTATGGACGAGATTCACGCTGCGATTGCCACGGCGGCGGCTGTTAGTCACAAAAACTACGGTAATTTGTTATTTGGTACCTCTTTGGTGGGCATCATTAGCGCGGCGGCTTGGGGACTGGGGTATTTTGGACAGCCGCATATTTTGGCGCGGTTTATGGCAGCAAGTTCGGTCAAGTCTCTCAATAATGCCCGCCGCATTGGTATGACTTGGATGATATTGTGCCTAGCAGGCGCGGTGGCAGTGGGCTACTTTGGTTTGGCGTATATGACTGTGCACCCTCAGCAAACTGCAATTTTGCAAGGTAATGACGAGCGTATTTTTATTGGCTTGGCGCAGTTGTTATTTAATCCTTGGATTGTGGGGGTGGTGCTATCGGCAATTTTGGCGGCGGTGATGAGTACGCTTAGCTGTCAATTATTGGTGTGTTCAAGCGCTATTACTGAAGATTTTTATAAAGGATTTATTCGCCCTGCTGCCAGTCAAACCGAGCTGGTGTGGATTGGTCGGTTAATGGTACTGTTGGTGGCAGCCATCGCCATTGTGATAGCGCAAAACCCTGATAGCAAAGTGCTAGGTCTGGTGTCTTATGCGTGGGCAGGGTTTGGTGCAGCGTTTGGTCCTGTGGTGCTATTGTCGTTATTTTGGCGGCGTATGACCGCGCTTGGTGCGTTGGCAGGTATGTTGGTGGGAGCGCTTACTGTCATTCTTTGGAAGCCATTGACTGGTAGCGCCTTGTATGAGATTGTGCCCGGTTTTATTTTGGGCTTGGTTGCTATTTATGGGGTATCTATGCTGACGCAAGTGTCTGATAAGGTGCTATTACGCTTTGATGAGGCAGATAAAGCCTATAAATCCGCTCATTAAATCAATTGGGTAAAATAAACACACCAAAAAAAAGGGTGATTGTGACAATCGCCCTTTTTTATTAAGGGGTGGTCTAATTGAGGGCTGGTCTAAAAAATATGCTTAAGGGCGCCCACTGGGTTTGACGTATCCTTCAACACCCTAATTTTATAACACCCTAATTTTAAAGGGATTTGGCACACACCTTACCGTGTTAAACTATCAAAGCTGCAAAACTCAGACCAACAAAAAAGCCAAACATCAAAATGTTTGGCTTAACTGATTTCCAAATGGTGGCGATGAAGAGACTTGAACTCTTGACCTCACGATTATGAGTCGTGCGCTCTAACCAGCTGAGCTACATCGCCATATTGGATTTTTTTAGACGGTAGTGCAACAACATTTAGCGCTATCGCTAGCTGTAATTTGTGCCCGTCTTGAGGTTGCATATTATGCTTATTTCACCCCTACTCGTCAAGCACTTTGTGACATTTTTTTCATTTTTTAGTCAAAAAAGTGTTTTTTCGCATTTTTTTGGGGTAATTTTGCAATGTTGCCACAAAAATGGGACGCGGCGACTTGAATTCTTGAGGGAATTTACCATAATAGTAGGCATTAGCGTTTACGGTGGCTATTTATGGATTATGAATGCTTAGTTGTTGGGTGCTTGATTGAGCGATTAAGTATCTTTTATTAGCCACTGCTTCATCATTACCTTATTTATATTGTTTCAGCGTTTCATCCCTTAGTCGTTATCATTCACCAACAACATAATAATCATCTATAAGGAATATAACTTGAGCGATACTATTCGTAGAACCGTTACTTTATCCCACCTAACAACCCAACAATTAAAAAATCTACTTGGCGAATATAATAATCATATCAAATACTTAGAGCAGCGACTGGGCATCCATATTCACCAACGCAAAACTGATTTTGTGGTGTCTGGCGAGTTGGAGGCGGTCGAGCGCGCCGAGCGTATTTTGCTACAGTTAGCCAACGAGGTAGATGCCAATGAGGTCATCACCCCAGAGAATTTACATCTTTTGGTACAAACTAGCGTTAGCCGAGAACAAGATTTATTGATGGATGAGATGCCACAAAAAGCGGCGAGCCATCAGGCGGAGCCTAGCGACTTTACCCCCATTAGTTTACGGACGCGCAAAGGTAAAATTATCCCTCGCGGCTACAACCAGCAGCAATATGTCAAACGCATTTTGGTGTCAGATATCTCGTTTGGGGTGGGACCTGCAGGTACGGGTAAAACTTATTTGGCGGTGGCATGTGCGGTAGATATGCTTGAGCGCAATGAAATAGAACGTATTTTATTGGTACACCCTGCTGTAGAGGCGGGCGAAAAACTGGGCTTTTTACCGGGTGATTTGACCCAAAAAATCGACCCTTATTTGCGCCCGTTGTATGATGCGCTTTACGAAATGCTGGGGTTTGAGAAAGTAGGAAAACTGCTTGAGCGTCAAGTGATTGAAGTTGCGCCACTGGCTTATATGCGTGGGCGTACGCTAAATAACTCGTTTGTGATTTTAGATGAGGCGCAAAATACCACGCCTGAACAAATGAAAATGTTTTTGACCCGCTTAGGATTTGGCTCACGCGCGGTGATTACGGGTGATACCTCGCAGGTAGATTTGCCACGCGGCACCAAGTCGGGGCTAAGTCAGGCATTGGAGATTTTATCGGCGATTACCGAAATCCATATTACTCGCTTTGATAGCAAAGATGTGGTACGTCACCAATTGGTACAAAAAATTGTCGAAGCATATGACCAGTTTGATGAACGCCAAGAAGCGCTTAAAGAAGCCAAAAAGCAGGCACGCCTTGCTGAGCAGATGCAGCAAAGTACGCTTGCCGCTAGTGCCGAAAATGCGATTGAGACAGGGATGGTAAAATAATATGAACCATAATCATTTAGCTGATATTAGCCATTTTGAGGATACCGCTGCGGTGCTGACAGATGGGGATACCATGGGTGTTGGTAATGGTAATGACAATAGCAACGACCTTGTCGTTAGCTTTGCCGATGGGTTGGTGTCACAAGCCAATTTTGCTGCCATTGAGGCACTGTATCAACCTGCAACTATCGGCAATATTTTGGGTAAAGTAGTGACATATTTGCAGCAGCACCCTGCCATTGCCATTGATAGCCCACTTGCCACGCATCTTTTTGACAAACCCTTGTCACTTGAGGTATACGTCACCGAGCCTATAGAAGCTCAAGCCATCAACCTTGAGGCACGCGGCAAGGATTATGCCACCAATATTTTATCTTATCCCTGTGAACTACCAAGTAGTGTCCTTGATTTATTGCCCGCCCTACCTCTGGGCGAACTGGTGATTTGTCATGCGGTGGTGGCAAACCAAGCGGCTGAACAAGGAAAATCCGTAAGCGAGCACCTCACTCACCTATTGGTGCATGGGATTTTGCATGTATTGGGCTTTGACCATGAACTTGGACAAGCCCAGCAAGATGAGATGGAACGTATTGAGATTGCCGTATTGGCAAGCCTGTCTATTGCCAATCCGTATGAGTGAGAAACATTTTTGATTAACGACAAAGACAATGGGTGAAAGGATCGCGTTTTGATGAAATCGGCGGTGGGTATTATTTATCCAGGGGGTACGTTTGGTAGCCATGGCAAGCTGTTGGCAAGTTTACCCGCCCCTATTTTTTTGCCTGTTTTGAAGGGTATTTTACACACCCATTTTGCCAGTTATACGCGAGATACGGCGCGCAAGGTGGCATGGCAATTATTAGATAATGAGGTAATCAAAGATAGCAGCCAGCTGACGCCTGTAGATTTTGCCCATTTTTACCAATTAATCATTAAAGGTCTACAGCAAGGGATTCGGCAGTTTGTGCTATTAACTGGCACGGATACTTTGAGTTATTTGGCAGCATTTTTGGCAGAATGTTTTGCCAGCAGTCAGGTTTGCATCATTGTAACGGGTGCCATGAAGCCGCTATTAGATAGCCAAGTGCTCCATGATTATGTATTAGATGCCAATAGCGATGCCACCCAAAACTTGTTTGATGCCTGTAAATTGGCGTGGCAAGGTGAAGCGGGGGTGCGGGTATGTTTTGCAGGCGAACATTGGGCGGCGCAGACTGTACAAAAAATTCATAGCCACGATCTTATGGCGTTTGTGGGGCATCACCGTGCAGGTTATCCCGCCAATAGCTATACCTCAAAAATCACCGCCGTGCAGCACGAGGGCTGGCTTGCGGATAAAGTCGCGCATATGACCACCACTGCTGCGCGTATTAGCCATGCCAATATTGCCGTGTTGTATCTCACCCCAATGACCGTACAGCAGCTAGCACAGCGCCTTCAAGATATACTAACAACAGAGCCTCATGCGCTCATTATTATGGCGTTTGGCGCAGGCAATATGGCAGATGATACGCTTATTCGCGAGCAGCTTTATCAAGCTAAACAGCAAGGCTGCTTGGTGGCGGTGAGCAGTCAATGCGCGTATGGCGGTGTTAGCCAAACTTATGAAGCAGGTGCATGGCTGGCTAATTGCGGGGTATTAACCACCGCGCGCTTAAGTCTGCCCGCGATTTTTGCGCGTTTACTGTGGTTAACCGCGAACTACGACACACCCGCTAGGCGGCGCCAGCGCTGGTTACATTGTCTAAAAGATGCCCATACCGTGGCGTAACTTGGTATACTATACGCTTTCATTTGAGTGTTCGCTACATTACAGCGTAATATGGCTTAATTATGACTTTAACAACTTACGCGATTGGTATTGAATTTTTGGGCACCCATTATCGAGGATGGCAGCGCCAACAAGAAGTGGACAGCATCCAGCAGCGACTTGAAACAGCCTTCTCCAAAATAGCCAACGAACCTATTGAGGTGGTAGCAGCAGGTCGCACGGATGCAGGCGTTCATGCCTCCCATATGATTGCCCATTTTCAAACCCATGCCACTCGAAATCCCTATAATTGGCTTAGAGCCGCCAACTCGCTACTACCCGATGACATTGCGGTGCGCTGGTTAGTGCCCATGCCCGCAGACTTTCACGCACGTTTTTCAGCCATAGCGCGCCGTTATCGCTATATTACCTTAAACCAGACCTTTCGCCCTGCTATTTTAAACCACCAAGTAACCCATGAATATGCACCGCTTGATATCTGTGCCATGCAGCAAGCCGTGAAAGATATTGAAGGCGTCCACGATTTTACCAGTTTTCGCGCAGCCGCTTGCCAGTCAAACCAGCCTGTTCGTCATGTGCATTTTGCCCGTCTTATCCAACACGGCGAGCTATTGGTGCTCGATATCCAAGCCGATGGGTTTTTGCACCATATGGTGCGTAACCTCATGGGAACATTATTTGAGATCGGGCGTGGTGAAAAACCCGCCGAATGGCTAGCTGAGCTGCTACTCAAAAAAGACCGTACGTTGGCGGCTGCCACGGCGTCTGCCGATGGGCTATATTTTATCAATGCGCTATATCCTGAAAAGTTTCAGACCTATTTGCCCAAAGTGCGCTTATCGCCTGTTTGGCTTAATTTGAGCGAAACACCATAAAGGCTACAATAAAAACCGCCAATTGCCATGCAAAAGTTGCGATAACCACGACATCAGCGTATAATCCTTATTTATATATTTAACAAACAGATTAAGGTATTATGGCAAAAAAAGATGATGTAATCGAATTTGAAGGTGAAGTAGTTGATACATTACCTAACACCCTATTTAAAGTACGCTTAGAAAACGGGCATGAAATCATCGCCCATATTTCAGGAAAAATGCGTAAAAACTACATTCGTATTTTGACGGGTGATAAAGTGAAAGTAGAGATGACCCCGTATGACTTATCAAAGGGTCGTATCACTTACCGTGGTCGCTAATACCCGCCAAAAAAAATCGGGTCTTAACTTATCATAAGTTAAGACTTTTTTTATGACTGATCAGGTCAAAAAATTCTTACAAAACTGTGATTCTATGGTTGTGAATTGTTAAATTTTTTATTATGCTTGGTCTAACCCATGGAAGGTTTTATGTTGACAAACCAATTTGTTTTGTTAGTATCTAGCAACTTTGTTGCGTTTTTGACATAACCAATCAATTATTTTATGTAAAAGGGAGCTTTACATGTCATTTCAACTCAAATCTCTTAGTTTAGCCGTTGCCACTCTTTCTGCCATTTCTACCGTTCACGCCGCAGGTCTTGACCGCTCTACCCAACCTAGCTGGGCATTTACCCAAGACGGTACGTTTGCATATGTTGAGCATATCACTATCTCGCCCGATGTGGCAGGTAAAGACAACAAAAACGTAGCCACACCAGAAAGTAACTACGCCGAAGGTAAAAATACAGGCAACATGACTGAAGATTACCAATTCTTAAACTTTGGCGCCAAAGCAGATATTAATGACCGCGTCAGTGTGGGGGCATTTTTTGACCAACCTTTGGGCGCAGATGTCCAATATAATGGCGATAATAATTTTGTTGCTAAAGATGCCAACACCACAATCCAAGATATAACTGCTAATAAATTCACAAATATTAAGACTGCAGATCAAACTCTTCAAAACTTAACAAATACAATTAAAGATTTTACTGGTAAAGCTCTTCAAGAAACGGATCCTATAAAAAAAGCTAACTTAAATGAAACCATCAAAAATTTAAGTAAACAAGCGGAAAACTTGGGCTTGGCTATTAAGTCAGGCTTAACCAACCAATCTAATATTGGTCAAGGCACCAATGTAAAAATCACTAGCCAAAACTTTACAGGTATGGTGGGTGTTAAGCTTGGCGAAAACAAAAACATCCAAGTCTATGGTGGCCCTACTATCCAAAAATTAGAAGGCGATGTCCATTTACGCGGTATCGCCTACTCGGGCGCAACAGGATACGATGCCAGTATGTCACCTGATACCGCCTATGGTTGGATGGCAGGTGTTGCCTATAGCAAGCCTGAGATTGCACTAAAAGCTGCATTAACTTACCGTTCAGAGATCAAGCATGACACTCGCATGGCAGAGCATCTACCGTTAGCAGCCGCAGCTTCAGGTGGTAAAATTGCCATTGATGAAACTAGCAATATCACGGTTGAAATCCCTCGTTCAGTCAACTTGGATTTTCAAACGGGGTTAAACCCAACTACCCTATTAACGGCAAAATTACGCTGGGTGCCATGGAGTGACTTTGCGATTACCCCAAAAAATTATAATGCCCTATCAAAACTAAAAGTTCCTGCAGGCACCCCGCTGGTATCTTATGATAAAGATTCATGGTCAGGGGAAGTAGGACTTGGTAAAAAATTGAATTCAAAATGGGCATTATCGGGTTCTGTGGGCTATGACACTGGCGCAGGCAACCCTGTGACGTCACTAGGCCCTGTAGAGGGCAACTGGAACGTGGGATTGGGTGCAAAATACAATTTGACCCCAGAATGGGCAATCTCAGGTGGCGCCAAATACCTAATGTTTGGCGATGCTAAGGCAAAATTACCGACAGGCGACATTGTGGGTGATTTTAAAGACAACGATGGCTGGGTATATGGTGTACGCTTGTCTTACCAGAAAAAATAACACGTCTCTTTATACCATCAGTTATAGCATGAGTACAAAAAACCAACCTGTATTAGGTTGGTTTTTTTATGCGACTCTAACAACGGCAGTGTTATTTTAAATGGATGGTGAGTTGATTGGTGCTGGCTACCGCTTCCCCTTCCTGCATTGCTGGGTATAGTTTTGCAGATTTTAGGCGCTCACAGATGAATTTGTCAATGGCTACATTGCCCGATGACTGGGTGACACTTACCGCCTGTACATCGCCTGTAGCGGTGACGCTCAGTTTGACCGTGAGACGCATGGCAGGGTTAAACTTCACAACCCGTGATAAGGCAGGTGGTAGTACGGTATTGGGTTTGGTGCGCCAGTTTGCCTGTTCGCTATTTAGCTGCATGACCGCCCGCGGTTCGGGGGTTGCAGGGGGTGTTACAATGGCGGGTGGTTGCCTTTGTGGTTGTGGGGACGGATCGTGGCGCGCATCGCTGTCAACGGTAGGCGTGCCAGCATTCTCACCACGACTAACCGTGGTAACTGCCCTCGTGTGATCTGCTAGCGTGGGGGCAGCACTGTTAGGAGGGTGGCTCTCATTTTGAGAACGGGTCTGGGGGCGTAAGTTGTTCTCCCCATTGGCGATTGGTAGGGCTTGACGGTTGTTGGTCGTCATGGTTTTGGGAGTAACCGTGTGGGCAAGCTTAGTAGGCGGCTTATTAGGCGGCTTATTAGGTGAATCGGGTTTAGTTGGTCGCGGCGCTTGTTGATGGCGTGGCAGCTCAGTGGCTTGTTGGTTAGTAGCCTGCGAGTATGACTGTGTGATAGAGGCACGGGTTGCCGCTTTTGGCTGACGGTTGGTAGCGGGTAAGGGCAAATCAGCGGGCTTAGCATTGAGGGTATGCACTTGTTTTTGAGGCAAGGGCTGGGCGGTTATGGCAGATGGCGCGACTATTTTGATACGTAAAGGGGCGGTATGAAGCGGTGGCGAGGGTTGATTGGCGTTGCGCCAAGAAAAAATAGGCAGCTGCACCATGGCATACACCAATGCACCATGTAACCCTAATACGGTGATCCAAACGCCCATGCGAATAAGTCTTGTCATAGCTTGATATGCCTTGGCTAAAAAAGGTAGCTTGATGGTCTGCTGCATCTAAGAACCTGTCTTCTTAACGCCACATTGTTAGTTTAAATTTAAATTTTAAAGAATTTTTGTTTGCTTTTTTATAAAAAATAGCGACTGTCTAGGCGCATGGCGATATGATAAACCATCATGCGCTCAATAAAAAATCATACTTTGCGTGTTTTGCTGAGCAAGTTTCAGACAACCAACGTTAGCTGTATGGCTGAGCCGTGTAACTACCGCGCTGCTTGACAACGTTTTGAGCAATAAACCACGTCTGCCCAGTTTTTGTCCCATTTTTTTCGCCACACAAACGGACGCTGACACACGGGGCAGATTTTACTAGGGAAGTCTGATTTTTTACGGGTCTTGTTAGAGGGTGTCATTGGTTGGGTTGCCTGTTAAATATAAAAAGAAAAAAATAGTTTGAAATTTAGTCAAAATCTTTAGGGTTTGGCATGATAATATAGCGAATTCATCAACAGTGACATGTTAAAATATTACCATCTGAAGTTACGCACCGCTAATAGCCTTAAGCTGGGCAAAAGCCGACTGATTAGCG
>CALAPG010000066.1 GCA_937889485.1 uncultured Moraxella sp.
TGGTTGAAACGACGGACAAAGTCTGCCCGTATTCCAATGCCGTGCGTGGCAATGTTGACGTACGCCTTCATACCAAGGTGGTGGCATGATTACCCTATATACCCTAAACCAGTCTCGCTCGCAGCGCATCGCTTGGCTACTTGAAGAATTGGGCGTGGCTTATAAAGCGGTGATTTTTGAGCGCGACAGCCAAACCAAGCTAGCCCCTGAAGACCTAAAGCAAATCCATCCGCTTGGTAAAGCCCCCATCATTACCGATGACAACGCTGGCGAATTGACCACCATCACTGAAAGTGGTGCGATTGTTGAATACCTGATTGATACGTATGGGCAAGGCAAGCTAAAACCTGCCAAACATACCCAAGATTATACCGACTATCTACAGTGGATACACTATGCTGAAGGCTCTTTAGCTTTTGCCTTAATTGCCAATATGTATGCAGGGGATAAGTTTTCTGCATTTTGTCAAAGCCAAGTTGGCTTACAGCTAGGTTATGTCGAGCAGCATTTGGCAAAGCAAGCCAAAAGCGGCAACGCTTGGTTTGTTGGCAATGCATTGACAGGTGCAGATATTTTGATGAGCTTTCCGCTACAAGCTGCGCGTGCTCATCTACCAAAACACCAGTTCCCGCATATTCGCCGTTTTGTTGAGCAAGTTGAAAACCACCCAAGCTATCTAAAAGCCAATGATAAAATTGGCAAAATCGAGCTTGAAAAACTCGGGCAATAACCTTTATTACTTTATCACTACTATATTAGGAGTATTTCATGTCACTGATTGAAAACTTACACTGGCGTCATGCCGTCAAAGCCTTCGACCCAAACCAAAGCGTCAGTCAAGAAAATATCGATAAAATCATCGAAGCGACCAGACTTGCCCCCACTTCATCGGGACTCCAGCCCTTTAAAGTCATCGTAGTTAAAAACCAAGCCATCAAAGCCCAGCTAGTGGCAGGTGCGCTCAATCCTGACTGCATGAAAGAGTGTTCTCACGTACTTGTGTTTGCAGGTTGGCAGGATTATAGCGCCGAGAAAATTGACGCGGTGTATGACATGACAACAGATGCGCGTGATTTACCCAGAGGGCGATTTGGTAGTTATACATCCATGCTCAAAGCAAGCGTTGCTAAAAAAAGTGCAGACGAGAATTTTGAACATATCGCAAGACAAGCCTACATTGGCTTAGGGCTGGCGCTGGCACAAGCCGCTGAGCTTAAAGTTGATTCCTGCCCTGCCGAAGGCTTTGACCCTTCGCTCATTGATGAAGTGCTAGGTTTAGATAAATTAGGGCTAAAAAGTATCGTCATCATGTACGTGGGTGTTTCAGATCCAAAGCGTGATTGGATTGCCCCAATGGCAAAAGTGCGCGTATCCACCGAAGATTTTGTCATTGAATACAACTAATCTTTAAAGCATTAAAAAACCCTCTAAATGTGCTATTTAGAGGGTTTTTTGTAGTCGGTATACTTTTTAAACCATTATTTGGGATTTACCCACCTAGTTCGTTAGCGATTAATCAATTTATCTTTTTAACATACATAACATTTATTAAAAAACCATGATGCGATACGCCAATAAAAAACCCCCACTCGATTGAGTGGGGGTTTAGGTATAGGGAGCTGACGATGACC
>CALAPG010000067.1 GCA_937889485.1 uncultured Moraxella sp.
CATCCAGCTCACCGCCGATACCCTCAGCGATTTGGCCGACTGGATGGCCGCCCACCCGGATGCTGTGATGGCCCGGCCGGGGCTGCGCTTCCCGGATGGCCGTTCCCAGAGCCTGCCGCTGCGGCGCTGTGCGCTGCGGCCCATGGTCTACCGCCAGCTGCCGTTTTTGAAATTCTGGGAGAAATATAACCGTGCGTATTTGATGGAGGGGGAGGATCTGTCCGCTCCCGTTGAGATCGAGTTCTGCACCGGCAGCTTTTCCGCCGTGCGGACGGCGGAGTTCAAGGCCGTGGGCGGCTTCGATGAGCACTACTTCATGTATGTGGAGGATGCCGACCTGACCCAGAAGATGCGCACCACCGGCAAAGCCTACCTCGTGCCGCAGTACACCGCCATCCATGCATGGCATCGTGCAGCCCACCGCAGCCTCAAGCCCTTTTTGTGGCAGACCGGGAGCCTGCTGCGGTACTTCCACAAGTGGGGGTTCAAGTTCTGAGGACTTGCTGATGAAACAAAAGAGCGCCCTCCACAAAAATTTTTGTGGAGGGCGCTCTTTCCTTGCTTTTTTTTCGATTTGATAGTAGAATAAGGTGTAATACTATCGCAAGCTTGCCAGTAGTGCATAGCGAGATCCTGCCAGCGCGCGTGGCGCGGGAAGCCCGGCGGCTGGCGGCGTATTACCACCAACAATGTTTACAGCGGACGCAGCTCCGCTTTGAATCCATACGTCATCCGGGCGGTCTCCCGTCTGGGCGGCGTACAGCTGCACAACTTTTCAATCTATTTTAAAGGAGTGCACAAATATGAAAGGTATCATTCTTGCCGGCGGTGCCGGCACCCGGCTTTACCCGCTGACCATGGTCACCAGCAAGCAGCTGCTGCCGGTCTACGACAAGCCGATGATCTATTACCCCCTGTCCACGCTGATGCTGGCAGGCATTCAGGACATCCTGATCATCTCCACCCCGACCGATACGCCTCGCTTTGAGGCGCTGCTGGGTGATGGCAGCCAGTACGGCATCCATCTGCAGTATAAAGTTCAGCCCTCTCCGGACGGTCTGGCACAGGCCTTCATTCTGGGCGAAGAGTTCATTGGCGACGACTGCTGCGCCATGATCCTGGGCGATAACATCTTCTACGGCAACGGCTTCTCCAAGATCCTCAAGACCGCCGCCGCCAATGCGGAAAACAAAGGCCGCTGCACCGTGTTCGGCTACTATGTGCAGGACCCGGAGCGCTTTGGCATCGTGGAGTTCGACAAGGACGGCAAGGTGCTCAGCGTGGAGGAAAAGCCTCAGCATCCCAAGTCCAACTACGCCATCACCGGCCTGTACTTCTATAACAAAGAGGTCGTGAAGATGGCAAAGCAGGTCAAGCCCTCTGCCCGCGGCGAGCTGGAGATCACCACCCTGAACGACATGTATCTGAAGAAGGACGAGCTGGATGTTCAGCTGCTGGGCCGCGGTTTTGCATGGCTGGACACCGGCACCATGGACAGTCTGGTGGAAGCAGCCGATTTTGTGCGCATGATCGAGAAGCGCCAGGGCATCAAGATCAGTGCGCCGGAAGAGATCGCCTTCAAGTACGGCTGGATCGACCGCGACACCCTGCTGGAAAGCGCTGAGCGCTACGGCAAGAGCCCCTACGGCCAGCACCTGAAGAACGTTGCAGACGGCAAGCTGCGCTATTAAGCAAAAGAGAGGCATACCCATATGAAAATCATTGTTACCGGCTGCAAGGGTCAGCTGGGCACCGAGATCCTCAAGCAGCTGCGCGAAGGCCGCAGCGAGATCGGCCCCATCCCCGAAAAGCTGCTCAATGCCACGGTGATCGCCGTGGACCTGCCGGATCTGGATATCTCCAACTACAAAATGGTGGACGAGTTCATCCGCCGCAACCGCCCGGATGTCATCATCAACTGCGCTGCCTACACCAATGTGGACGGCTGCGAAGTGAACCATGATGCCGCCTTCAAGGCAAACGCCCTCGGCCCCCGCAATCTGGCACAGGCAGCGGAAAAGACCGGTGCACGACTGGTACACGTCTCCACCGATTATGTGTTCTCCGGCCGTGAGAACGGCGGCGTTGCACAGGACGAAGCCACCATTCCCGGCCCCATCAGCGCCTATGGCTCTACCAAGCTCATGGGCGAAAAGTATGTGGAGCAGTTCTGCCACCGTCACTTCATCGTGCGCACCGCGTGGCTCTACAGCTACTACGGCAAAAACTTCGTCAAGACCATCGTGAACGCAGGCAAGAAGTTTGGCAAGCTGGAAGTGGTCAATGACCAGTGCGGCAACCCCACCAACGCGGTGGATCTGGCCCACGAGATCCTGCAGCTGTGCGTGACCCACGAGTACGGCCTGTATCACTGCACCGGCGAGGGCATCTGCTCCTGGTATGATTTCGCATCGGAGATCATCCGCCTGTCCGGCGTGGACGCCACCGTGGCTCCCTGCACCAGCGAGGAGTACAAGGCAAAGCACCCGGACAGCGCCGACCGCCCCAAGTGGAGCGCACTGGACAACCGGATGCTGCGCTGCACCGTGGGCAACGATGTCCGCGACTGGAAGGATGCTCTGGCCTGCTTCTTTGCCCACTGGGACGGCGAAAACGGCATGAAGGGCTGAGAAAAAACTGAAAATCCCCCCTGCGGAAGAACTGAGGATGTATCATGTTTGATGCGATTTTTGGCAGATCTGTCAAGATATTAAAGATCCTTGCAAAGGTGCAGTGTGTGCTGGCCTTTGTGCTTGCATCCATGCTGTGCGGCGCGGTCCATGAAATGCTGAAGCCCTTTAGTCGGTTTTCAGCCATCGTGCTGGGGCTGGTGGTCGCCGTGGTGTTCTGGGTGCTGCAGATGTTCCTTGCATGGGCGCTGTACGCCTTCGCGGAGCTGGTGGAGTACACCAAAGAGACCCACAAGGAGCTCAGCAACATGAGTGCGGGTCTGGCTCGGTACACCCAAGCCACCTATGAGGAGCTTCACAGCATGAACAAAGGGCTGGAAGCATACACCAAGGCCATGGGCAATAGCGCCCCTGTAATAGCATACGTCACATTATAAGAAAAACTAATCCCACTTTGGCGCACATGCACAGGAAATAAGCGTACACAAACACTCGGAATAATACCAATAACCCCCGAAAAAAAGCCCAAAATAGCATAATTTAGCAACAATAATTCGCTACTTTGCTTTAAAGACACAAAAAACATAATACTAGCCAGCGCAAGCCCAATACAGCCTAGCGTAAATACCCGCCCAGGATTAAAGCGATCAGCAAGATAACCAAACACCACCGCCCCCAGCGCCCCAAAAAAAATCCCCATCCCATTAGAAATCGCCATCAAACTGGCATCTACCTCAAAAAACTGTACCCCAAGCATGGGTAGCAGCAAAAAACACAGAAGATACACACTGGCAGTAAACCATGATAGACCAAACGACATCACCGAACCATAACGGTATTTTAATAAAGCCGTGCGCAGCGGCAAACGTTTGATCAAGCGGTTACGGTTTTTGGCACTTGCCCAAATAGGCGTTTCTTCTAATTTTAGACGTAGCACCACCGCAAACAACGTGCCCACGCTCGCAATCACAAAAGGGATACGCCAACCATACGCCAGCATTTCATCAGGATTTAAAATATTAGGTAACATCACACTTAAAATGTTGCCCATAAGCGCCGACAAAATCAGTCCACTGACCAACCAACCACACACCGCCCCCAACTGACGTCTAGGCATATGCTCTGCCAAATAGACCCAAGAAGCAGGTACCTCCGCCCCATAGCCAAACCCTTGTGCCAGCCGCAACATCACCATCAAAATCACCGCCGCACTACCAATTTGCTCATAGGTAGGTAGACACGCAATCAACAAACTTGAACTACCCACCAACAGCAAACTGTACAACAATACAGGCTTGCGCCCATACCGATCGCCCAAATCACCCAATATAATACCGCCCAAAGGTCTAGACACATAACCCAATAAAATCAACAATAAAAAGCACACCGACTTGAGCGACTCGGACATATTATCGGGAAAAAAAGCTTGATTAATAATGTCATTAAAATAAAAATAAACCGTAAAATCAAAACAAGCAAAAAAACCACCAAAAACCGTTAAATAAATAACATTTTTTTCGTAGTGATTTAAATCCCTAAATTCTTCGTTAGCGTCATGAAAGAATGGCATCGTATATCTCATCACTCAAAATTTATAAAAGACCTGAGACGTTTTATATAAATCATTTTTAGTGCTAATGGGCGTTATTATCTAACAACGGTTCTTTAACATTTTAGAAAGAATATCTTTTTTTAAAGAGCATACTATAGACATTTCACCTTTGATTTAATGCGAAAAAATGTGTGTTTTTTGTAATAAGTTTACTTATAACAACCACCTAAAAGGTAATTTGGCAAACAGCCGAACCCACAAAGCATGGAATGTTGATAGCCTAGGTTCTTTGTCATAAATCACCAAATGTTGGTTGGTGCGGTCATCATGGGTTTGCCATTGTAATTGTTGGTCGGGAGTCAACTGCACGCGGTAGCTGATATTGAGCATTGCCTCATCAAACGCTGCGTGCACCGCGCGTGTCAAAGCCTTATCATAAATAAGGACGCCAAGCTCGGTATTGATATTAGCGGAGCGTGGGTCTACATTATAAGAGCCAATAAAGGTGCAAGTGTCATCCACAGCAAAGGCTTTGGTATGAAGACTAGTGCTGCTCTTGCTATTGTATAAGCCTCTTTTATATAAGCCCCGCTTTTTGTGGCGAAAATCTGGATCGGCAGATGACTTTAGCTCGTATAATGAGACCCCCGCTTGCAGCAGCGGCGCGCGTGCTACGCTATAACCTGAATGTACGATAGGCACGTCGGTGGCTTCGTAGGCGTTGGTCAATACGCTGACTTTTACCCCCTCATCAACCAGTTTTTTAAGTTGTTGCACGCCCAAATTGGTGGGCACAAAATAGGAAGAAATGATGGTAAAGCGCTGAGTCGGTGTGCCGATTTGGCTACGTAACTTTGCAACCAAACGGGTGGCTTTATCATCTTGATTACGCAACTTAGTCACGTCATCGGCAAAAAACACAATTGGCTGCCAGCGAAAAGGAATTTTTTTGTTATAAAGCTGATCATCAAGCATCGCCCCGTCATGAGTACGATAAAGCTGTGAGCTTTTACTTAGCGTAGACTGGTTATTGGTGGGCGCGATAGCCGTCAACGTATCCAAAAAAGGCTCATCACTTTTATTGCGCTTTGGATTTTTGGCAGGTGTGACCAACTGTTCGATATCGTAAGATAAATCGCTATTCCAATATTGCTCAAAGCTTTGTTCTACGGCTTCCACCACTTTGCCTGCTAGTAGCACGTCCAAATCCGCAAATTCGTTTTGGGTGTCATTACGTAAATATTCATCGCCAATATTGCGTCCACCAATAATGGCAATTTGGCGATCAAAGCTCATACTTTTGTTATGCATACGCCGTTGGTAACGCGGCAATGCTACCAAAAAATTGGCAGGGGATAAGGTGCGAGTCACTTTTGGGTTGATGAGACGTACCTGAATATTCGGGTGGGCAGAAAACGCGAGCAGCTGCTGGTCAAGCTCAAGATTGGTATTTAAATCATCTAACAAGAGGCGTACTTTAACCCCACGATTGGCCGCTTCGTACAAATCTTTGAGCATCAGCTGCCCAGCGGCATCGTTGTGCCAAATATAGTATTGCACATCAATACTTTGGGTTGCCATATCACTTAGCACACTGCGCGCGGCAAAAGCGTCTGTACTTTCTACCAACGGATAATACCCCGATAATGTGCGCGGTGACGGGTTTTTACTTGCGCTAATTTGATAAATAAGCGGCGTGTAGGGTGGGCTGCCCTTGATTGTAGCGGGCGTGTTGACACGGTGATTGGGCGGTAACGCTTGACAAGCAGTCAGCAAAAATATCAGTAACATGCCCGCTATTTGATAAGCAAGTTGCCACTGTCCTATATAGGGCAGAAGATGGCTAGTCTGACGCGGAAAAGTGTGATTGCTGACCAAGGGCAAAATCCTTTTGAATGGCAATATTGGTAGGTTAACCTCATAAAATCCAGCAAGCCATAAGCACTGCTACGGGGTAAAAACATGGTATTTTTGCATATCTTAATGCCGACTTGAAAGAAGCAAAAAACCAAAGTTATGCTATCATAACGCATTGTTAAACCATATAAAATAGACAAAACTTTATGACAATCTTTGACCCTAATTGGCAAAACGATGCACTTGACTTGTCATGCGATTATGCCGACCCAACAATCGCAGTACGCGCAGGCTATCACCGTACTGATGAAGGCGAGCATAACGAAGCCATTTTTACTACCAGCTCTTATGTCTATCAAAACGCGCAAGAAGCGGCTGACCATTTTAACGGCAACAAAAAAGGCAATGTCTACTCAAGGCACACCAACCCAACTGTACGCGCTTTTGAGCGGCGTTTGGCAGCATTAGAAGGTGGCGAGCGGGCGGTAGCAACCGCCTCTGGCATGGGTGCAATCTTGACCATGTGCCTAGCTTACCTCAAAGCTGGCGACCATCTATTGGCTGCCAAACAGCTTTTTGGGTCGTCTGTCGCGCTATTTGACACTTATTTTACCACGCTTGGCATTACGGTGAGTTATGTGGACTGCTTTGACAACACCGCATGGCAAGCAGCCATACAGCCCAATACCAAAGTACTATACTGTGAAAGCCCAAGCAACCCACTGGCACAAATTGCGGATTTGGTGTTTTTATCTACGCTTGCTCATGACCATAACGCGTTACTGATTGTTGATAACTGTTTTGCTACCCCTGCCATTCAAAAACCCCTACAGCTAGGCGCCGATGTGGTGTTACATTCTGCAAGCAAGTACATTGATGGGCAAGGGCGGGTGCTGGGTGGGGCGTTAGTAGGCAGTGATGCTTTGATGGAAAAAGCCTTTGGTGTGGTGCGCACAGGCGGTATTAGTTTATCGCCTTTTAATGCTTGGGTGCTACTAAAGGGACTTGAAACCCTTAGCTTACGCATGAAGGCGCACTGTGAGAATGCCAACCAAGTGGCGGCATTCCTAAACAGCCACCCAAAAGTGAGCAAGGTGCATTTTTCAGGACTGCCAGACCATCCCTCACATACGTTGGCAAAACAGCAGCATACGGGGCTAAAACATGTACAAGGCGGCGCTTTTGGTGCGATTATTGGCTTTGAAGTTGCCGACCAAGCCGCCGCTTGGCAGGTGATTGATAGTACCCAAATGATTTCAATTACCAACAACTTAGGTGATGCCAAAAGCACCATCACCCACCCAGCGACCACGACCCACTTTCGCATGACGCAGGCACAGCGGGTCGAGGCGGGCGTAACAGATGGACTGATTCGCCTGTCTGTCGGTCTTGAGGCAGTTGAAGACATCATAAACGACTTAAAACTTGGGTTAGATAGCCTGTAACTTGGGTGTGCTAGATAAGAGATATTAGGCTGAGCCAAAAACTGCTAATCTGCTGATTGGACAAAATGGTAAGTCTATAGTAATAAACCTAACTTTTAATAGACATAGACAGTTTGTGGTTAAATTCGTTACAATGAGGCATCTGTTTAACAAGGATACATTATGAACCTTCAAGCCCTAATGCAACAAGCACAAATGATGCAAAAACAAGTCGAAAAAAATGTAGAAGCGGCAAAAAATAAATTGGCAGAAAAAGAAGTGCATGCCGAGGCAGGCAATGGCTTGGTCAAAGTCACCATGAATGGTCGCCATGTCGTCAAACGCCTACAGATTGATCCAAGTCTATTACAAGACGAGCCAGACATGATTGAAGACTTGATTGCCGCCGCCATCAATGATGCGGTACGCCAAGCCGATGCACTGCATGAATCAGAAATGGCAAGTGCCACCAGTGGTATGGGATTACCACCTGGTATGAACGGTTTATTTTAAGCCCACTTTTACGCCTAGCATGACGTCAAATAGGGCGTCAATACTACATCAATACGGTGTCATAATGGCTTGCGATTTTATGACATTGCCCCCATAAAAAGCTGATAATACGTTATCGGCTTTTTTATTTGTGGGTGTCCAAGGGTGCCACAGCCTTTCATTTAATCATGTGATAAGTAGATCCAATCGACTATGCTAACCCCAAAATTTGATGAATTAGTTCAGCAATTAAAAGTACTACCTGGTGTGGGTGCCAAGACCGCGCAGCGCATGGCATTACATCTATTGACCTATAAACGCCCTCAAGGACAACAGCTTGCCGAAGCATTGATGGTGGCAATGACCCAAATAAAACAGTGTCAAATTTGCCGCGGCTTGTCTGACGAGGATATTTGCCCCGTATGCAGTGACCCACGCCGTAGCGATGCCGTGCTCTGCATTGTAGAAACCGCTGCCGATATGATGGCGATAGAGCAGACTGCCAATTTTGATGGGCAGTATTTTGTGCTAGGTGGGCACTTATCACCGATTGATGGAATTGGTGCCGCTCAGCTTGGCATCCATCAGCTAATAGAGCGGCTCAAACAGCGGCAACAGCAAGGGCAGCCTATCCAAGAAGTAATCTTGGCGACCAGTACCACGGTGGAGGGGCAAACCACGGCACACTTTATTAGTGAAGCGGTCAAACCCTACGTGCAAAGCATCAGTCGCATTGCGCAAGGCATTCCGATGGGTGGGGAGCTTGAATACCTCGATGCCATGACTTTAGGGCAAGCCCTACAAAATCGTGGGCAGCTTTAATTAGAGTGATAAAACAACAATCAGATTGGCAAGACAACAGCGTATAAACTTAGTAAAATAACCGCAATCCCTTCTTGCATAAGAACATGACCATGCTCACACAACAGCCTTTAGACTACCCCGCCCAGCAGCAGCTGGCAGCGTTACCTGTTACTTGGGTCAAAACCCAAGAAGACTTGTTCACCTTACTTGATGAAATTGACGCCACAGATACTATCGCGCTGGATACAGAATTTATCAAGCGTGATACTTTTTTTCCTATTTTGGCACTGATTCAAGTCAACACAGGTCAGGGCATTTATCTATTAGATGCCCCCAAGCTATACCTTGAAGAGTTTTGGGAAGTGATACGCGAAGTGCCCACGTTGGTGCTACATGCGTGCGGTGAAGATTTGGGCATTTATTATCTATTATCTAGATTGCCCACGCTTACCAATGTGTTTGACACCCAAATAGGACTGGGTTTTTTGACAGGCGAGGGATCGTTGGGTTATCAAAAATCTTTGCATGAAACCCTTGATGTACATGTAGATAAAGCAGAAAGCCAATCAGATTGGCTGCAGCGTCCACTGACTGCCGAGCAAGAACGCTATGCAGCAGATGATGTCCGCTACCTATTACCCATGTTTGAGGTGATTCAACAGCAGCTGACCGACCAAGGGCTATGGCAGCAAGCCCTAGAAGATTGCCAAAGCTACACCCAAGAACTCTACGACAATTTTCATACACCTGACACCGAGTTATACCTAAGCGTGGCAGATTTTCGTGACAACCCGCAGCAGCTTGCCATATTACAAACATTGTGCGAGTGGCGCGAGCAGCTAGCAAAATCGATCAATAAACCCCGTACCTTTATCTTACGTCCCCAAGCGCTACGTGAAATTATCGAAAAACCGCCATACAGTATGAAGCAGCTGAGCTTTACCAGCATGAAGCCTAATGTTATACGTATGTATGGTCAAGAGGTTTTGACATTAATTGATGAAGTGCGAAAAATGGATGAAAGCGACTATCCTGAGGTGTTACCCTTGCCGTATCGTAGTTTGTCTAGCGAGGTACAAGCCCAGTTAGAAGCCGCTATCATGCAGCGCAGCCAATACCTTGCGGTTGGCGAAAATATTCTCATGCGCAAAAAGTGGCTATCTGAACTCTATGCCTTTACCGTAGCGGACACCAAGCCCAAGCTCAGCCCTTGGCTCAGTGGTTGGCGTAAAGAATGGGTATTTGCCAGTCTGGTGCCCATCTTACAAGCAGTGACCTTACAAGCCACACCACCGACACCCTAAAATAAACCGCCCAACTAATCAAATTTGGGCGGCACTATGTAAGTTTATGTAAGTTTAAGTGCAAAAAATTAAGTGTAAAAAAGACAAAAACCCCTGCCAGCCATTATATATTAGCAACAGGCAACGCCGCAGTCACCACAATTTCAATGCCCCAGCGTGGATCCACCAACTCAGCTTGAACGGTAGCCCGTGTAGGTTTTGGGCAACCTTGCAGCCAGTTTGCCCAAAGTGAATTAATCACGGGCATGTCTGCCAAGTTTTTGACAAAAAGTTGTGCGGATAACAACTGGTTTTTATCACTGCCTACCGTGGCTAATAGGCAATCAATATTGGCAAAAACCTCTTGTGCTTGGGTTTGTATATCAGCATCAGGCGTATTGGGTACTTGTCCTGCTAGATAAATCACGTGATTAAAAATCGTCATTTCACTTAAATAATCATTGCTATCTACGCGTTTGATGGGGGTGGTTGTCATATGTTTTCCTCAAAAGTTAATGGATTTACGGAGTTTTTTATGAGTAATTTAGTGGTAACGCTGCAAGGATAGTCCTTCGGTATTAATGTCAGGGGTTTGGTTTAATACCAAATCGCTAATGAGTTTGCCCGAACCACAAGCCATTGTCCAACCTAACGTACCATGCCCCGTATTTAAAAATAAATTTGGATAACGGGTAGCCCCAATAATTGGCGTGCTGTCAGGGGTCATAGGACGTAATCCCGTCCAAAAAGACGCTTGTGGCAAATCACCACCTGGGAACAAATTGTTGGTCACCATTTCCAGCGTTGCGCGTCTTTTTGGGTTTAGGCTAAGATCAAAACCACTTAATTCTGCCATCCCGCCCACACGGATACGTTGGTCAAATCGGGTCAAAGCAATTTTGTAAGTTTCATCTAGCACGGTCGATTGTGGCGCAAAATTGCTATCCACAATCGGAACAGTTAATGAGTAGCCTTTGACAGGATACACAGGTAAGTCAAGTTTTAGGGGCTTGACCAACTCACGAGAATAACTGCCCAATGCTAACACATAGCGATCCGCCGTCAGACGTTGACCGTTCACCATCACGCCTGTAACCGTGCCGCCTTCTACTAGCAGCTGTTCAATAGATTGATTATATAAAAACGTCACCCCCATCGACTTTGCCTTATCAGCTAACGCTTGACTAAACAAAAAACAGTCGCCCGTTTCATCATTTGGCAAGTGTAGCCCACCCACTAACTGCTCACTGACATGACTTAGGGCAGGTTCAATGTGGGACAAATCTTTCCCATTCTCAATGAGCTTAAATGCCACACCCGTCTCTTTTAACACCTCAATATCTTGATAAACTGCTTCAAGCTGTGAGGGCTTGCGAAAAATTTGCAGCGTTCCTTGTGAACGATTTTCATAAGCAATGCCTGTGTCTTCGCGCAGCGCCCGCAAGCAATCGCGACTATATTCTGCCACCCGAACCATACGTTCTTTATTGATTGCATAGCGGTCTGCTTGGCAGTTTTTGAGCATTTGCAACATCCAATTCAGCTGCCATAGACTGCCATCTAATTTAATCGCGAGTGGTGCATGCGCCTCAAACAGCCATTTAATCGCCTTGACAGGAATACCAGGTGCTGCCCACGGGGTTGAATAGCCAGGTGAAATCTGCCCTGCATTACCAAAGCTGGTTTCCTGTGCTGCCCCTGATTGTCGGTCAATCACCGTGACCTTTGCCCCTTGTTTCGCCAGATAATAGGCACTTGTCAGCCCAATAACGCCACTACCCAATACTATGACATGCATCACTATCCCCAATGCTTAATGTATAAAAAGTTAACCCTAGTTAATTTTGCTAGTATAAAATAAGGTTTGTGGCAAAATTTACTGTTTTTAGGGCTATTTATCGGTAATATCGTGAAATAATTACCAAAAATTGAAAAAATGAAGGATTTTATAATGCGTGAACTTGATCGTATTGACCAATTAATCTTAGACATACTACAAACAGATGGGCGGATTTCTATCAGTGAGCTGGCAAGTCGGGTAAA
>CALAPG010000068.1 GCA_937889485.1 uncultured Moraxella sp.
ACGCATCCAAAATACGGCGGGTACGGTTTAACGCCTTTTTTTCACATTGCGAAATGAAGGTAACCAGCATTACGGTGCTCCTTTTGCTGGGTTAACAGCTTGCCAATCCGTCTTTAACGCCAATGCTTTGACCGTATCAAACATCACATCTAGCACTTTATAGGTGGTAAAGTAATTTAAGCATTCTTGGCGAAATGCCTGTTCACTGGCATTTTCTTTAGCACAAATAAAGGCAAGCGGTAGCACAATTGCATCTTTGACAATATCGGCAATATCAAACACGAGTGCGCCACGCCGTGTTTTGCCATGCATCACCGCAAAGCCATGCGGAATGCCCAGTACCCAAGCGGTGGTTGCGCCTAGACCATACGCCAAATAATTGCCATGATTTAAGAAGGCATTGGCTTTATCCACCCCGTCATGGTCACGCCCAAAGCCTGCATTATCGGTATTGATAGACGCCAGTTTGTATAGCTCTTTGGTCATCCGTGCCTCAAGCTGGAGTAGGTGCATGACCTCGGTTTGTTTGGGGATATCGGCTTGATAACGTCCAATCAAATTTGCCACTATCTCTTGTTGACTGTCAAAACCTGTCTGCCTAAAGTCTTTATCTTTTGCCCACACCGTCTTCAAAAAGGCAACTCTAGCAAGCTGAATTTGCTTGGCAGCGGCAAGGCGTTTGGCATCATCCCACCACCAAGACAGCCAGCCTTGTACATATTCGGTAGGGCGATATTCACTTTGTGGGGTTAGCCACTCAATCTCTGAGCCCATAAATAAGGGCGTGCCACCACCGCCACAAAACCCCACCAATACCCCCGCTTGCGACAACATCCGCATGGCGGCTTGGGTAATGGATGTCCCTGTGCCCAGTAATATACAAGTAGTATTGGCAATCGGGATGTTGTAATACAGGTTCTCTTTTTCGGCTTCAGTAAGATACAACACACGCCCGTCTTTTTGCATGACGCGGCAGTATTGTAGGTAGTAGATATTGGCACGTTTGGAGTGCAAGATGGTTTTTAGGTCAGAAGACGTAAAACTATGGTCGGTGTAGGGATTGGTATTTGCCATGATAAAATTAACATAAGTTGATATAATTTTATTTTGTCAAAAAAAGTTGATTTAAGCAACCAAGTTATGAGGCAATACGACAACCGATGACGTGTAGAATAGGGTGGATCGGCAAATACCACCCACCTTGGGCGTGACCAAAAACTTACGCTGCGTTCAATTGATAATCAAAATGCGGGTCAGGAAAAATCTTGTCATAGAGCCAGTTATAAGAAAAAGTATAAACCAAATAAAAACCGACTAGCGAAGCATCCATCAAAAACGCCTCCCACAAGGTAATCTCAAGATACCAAGCCACCATTGGCAAATACAGCGCCAACAGCCCCCCTTCAAATAACAACACATGAACCAAACGAATTTTGGGGGTTTTGGCGGTATTGTGGCGAATACTTAACAAAATATGATCAAATACCAAATTAAAACCAAAATTCCAAAATGCTGCAATAATGGAGCCAGCAATGGCAATCACACTAATATCTGCCATAGAAAACTCAAAAAAATAACTCATAATAGGAATCGACAGTATTAAAGCCACCACCTCAAACCCTATGGCATGCCTAACACGATCGCTCTGGGTACGCATAATTCATCCTCGTTGATGATAAAAAATCAATTAATGCCACCATTGTATCTGTTAAAATAATAGATAAAAGTTAATAACTATAGGAAAAACCGATAGATGAACTTTTCGCTAGAACAACTACAAGCGTTTGTAGTCACCGTAGAAACAGGATCTTTTTCAGGCGCAGCGCGGCGTTTGGGCAAATCACAATCCTCCATCAGCGCTGCCATTGCCAATTTAGAAGTAGATTTAGGTAACAAATTATTTAGTCGAGATAGCCGTAAGCCCAAGCTCACCGCTGAGGGCCTGCGG
Organism: uncultured Moraxella sp.; assembly: GCA_937889485.1. GTDB lineage: Bacteria > Pseudomonadota > Gammaproteobacteria > Pseudomonadales > Moraxellaceae > Faucicola. The sequence goes on from CALAPG010000068.1 coordinate 1,949, forward strand.
CTATTAGATGAAGCCTATCTTATCTTGGAGCGATGCGAACACATGTTTGGCGTAGCAAGTAATTTAAGCAAAGGCGTAGAAAGTCGGCTGGTATTGGCGGTTGATGACCTATACCCCTCAGAATGGCTCGCAAAGTTGCTTGAAGAATTTGACCGACTATTTCCAAGCGTAGAACTTGAACTGCTACTACCTATTATGGAAGACGTTAGCCGTCTGATCATGGATAAACGCGCAGACTTGGGCATCATGTGGAGCCAAGAGGATTTATCATCCATGATTAATTTTCATACCCTAGGGTGGATTCCGCTAAAAATGGTATGCGCGCCGCAC
>CALAPG010000069.1 GCA_937889485.1 uncultured Moraxella sp.
TTTAATCAACAAAAAAAGTTAGTATAAAGAGGAATTACTTGCCACTAAAGCACAAATTGCTTAAACGGTTTTATTAATCCGATTAACTCAACTATTGCTCTATAGGTTCAAGAAAAAACAGCTGTGGCTAAGGCTTTGACTCCTCAAACGGTTGCATAAATCCGATTAACTTAGCCACTGCTGATAAATTAAAAGAGAAATAGGCTATGGCTAAAGCGCTGATTGCTCAAACTGCTTCATAAATCCGATTAAATCGACCACTGCCGACAAATCAATGGCATTGTAGATACTTGCGCGCATACCGCCCACACTACGATGCCCTTTTAGATTTAATAGCCCTGCTGCTTGTGCTTGCTGTAAGAATGATTTTTCTAGATTGGTGTCTGCCAACGTAAATGGCACGTTCATGAGTGAGCGATGCGCCTTTGTAATTGGATTGTGATAAAAGTCGCTACTATCAATAAAATCATACAATGCGCTAGCTTTGGCAAGGTTCTGCTGATAAATCGCCTCGACACCGCCTTGCTCAAGTAGCCATTCAAATACCAAGCCTGATAGATACCATGCATAAGTCGATGGGGTATTGAGCATCGAATCATTGTCTGCTTGGTTTTTATAATCCAAAATACTTGGGCACATTGGGTGCGCTTTGCCCATCAAATCTTCTCTGACAATCACCAGTGTCAATCCAGCAGGGCCAATATTTTTTTGCGCGCCTGCATAAATCAGCCCAAATTTTGATACATCGATTGGGCGAGATAAGATACAAGAAGACATATCTGCCACAATCGGGACTTGTACATGAGGGACATCAAACATCGCCAAGCCGCCAATGGTCTCATTGGGGCAATAATGAAAATAATCGGCATCATCAGATAATTGCCAAGTTGCTGCATCTGGCACATCGGTATAGTTAAGGGCTTTGCCCGATGCCACCACATTGATTTTGCCCAGTCCTGCTTGCTCACAACGCTGGGCTTCGCTGATGGCTTTTTTTGACCAAATACCTGTGTCTAAGTAGTCTGCTTTGCCCTTTAATAGATTAAGTGGAATGGCAGAAAACTGCAAGCTTGCTCCACCTTGCACGAACAACACTTTGTAGTTGTCGGGGATTTGCATCAGTTTACGCAAATTTTGTTCAGCTTTGGTAGCAATCGATACAAACTCATCACTACGATGGCTCATTTCCATCACGGACATACCCGTGCCTTGCCAATTCAACAATTCCGCTTGGGCTTTTTCAAGCACAGCCGTTGGCATACTGGCGGGTCCTGCACAAAAGTTGTGAACACGTTGGTTGAAGCTACTCATAGCATGGTTCCTTTTTGTCGTCTCAAATCGTGATATATGTTATAACCACTTTAGCACACAAGGGGGTGTTGGGGGATAATTAATCCGTGTTTTCCTGTCATCTAACTGGTTAGTAGCAGCCACAGTTGCCGCTTGTGGCGATAATCTGCTAGCATTTCTTCTAAATAAGGTAATCGCTCAATAGTCTGATCTTGAAGGTACGAAGGCATTGGGGTTAGACAGCCAATTTTTATGGGGTGGTCAAATCCAGACTCATGATCCGTCTTTAGACGATATAAAAACCCACTAAAACCTGCCAGCGCCAAGTTAATGCCGCCCATAAGCTGTACGGTACTAGCTGGCAACTGCGCATGGTTTGCCAACATTGGGAATTTAAAAAACTGTGGCTCAGCGCTTAGGTTTGCAACTATTTGTTGCCAAAGCATGCGCTGGCGTGGCTGCTGCTGCAAATAGTTATCATCCACCAGCCAAATCCAATCATGAACTACCACCGCTTGCAAATCCAATTTGGTAGTAGCGGCGTTCATCTCTGCCCCATTGACTGCTGGCATCGGCTGCATTGGTGGATTAAGATAGTTTGTAGATAGGGTTTTTTCAGTGGCTGCGTCTATGGCGACTGATACAGGCATCGCCACTGAAGTAGCCGCTGAGGTAGTTTTGACATCTACTGTCGCGGATAAAATCTCAGAGGGGGCATCTACACTGTCTGTGACAGGCGCATCCGTATACGCAATGTCTCCTGCTGGCTTAGGGGTATCTGCAAAAACATCTAACTCAGACATTTCGACAGGCGTAACTTGACTAACCCACCGTGTCACCCCCATTTCAGCCAACAGTTGGCTCTGCCATAAATAATGGCGTTTGTTGAGCGTATTGGCGGGCTGCGACATGGTGATGAGTACTCGGTGACGGTAAAGCGATGGCACCTAATGATGATGCGTTTTTTGGTGATGCGTTTTTTATCGAAGCCATCGGTATTTACCAATAGCGATAACCACGTACTAGGTACACATATTAAATAATAGGCGACATGGGCATGACCACATCAGCATTTTGGGCACGGTGACGCAAATAGTGGTCTAATAAGACAATTGCCAGCATGGCTTCTGCGATAGGCGTGGCTCTCACCCCGACACAAGGATCATGACGACCCTTGGTAACCATATCAACCAGATTACCCTGTACATCAATACTTTGTCCTGGCGTGGTGATACTAGCGGTGGGTTTTAATGCAATCTGCACCACGATAGTCTGCCCCGATGAAATACCACCCAAAATCCCCCCAGCATGGTTGGCCTTAAAGCCTGTTTGGGTAAGTTCATCACGCGACTCATGACCAAACTGACCCGCAACCGCCATGCCATCGCCAATTTCCACCCCTTTGACCGCATTAATGCTCATCATGGCGTGGGCAATATCCGCATCTAGCCGATCAAATACAGGTTCCCCCAGTCCTACAGGCACGCCCGTTGCCAAGATGGTAAGCTTCGCACCACAGCTTGTACCTTGCGCGCGGCACTCAGTGATTAACTGCTCAAACCGTGGTAGCGCCTCAGGGTCTGCACAAAAAAATGGATTACTGTTGACAAATTCCCAATTAATATCAGTCATTGCTTTGGCGTGTACGTTACCAATTTGGGTCACATAACCTTGCACCGTTACCCCTAAGCGCTCTTTCAATAGCTTTTTGGCAATCGCGCCTGCCGCCACACGCATAGCGGTCTCACGCGCTGATGAACGACCACCGCCACGATAATCGCGAAAGCCGTACTTCATACTGTAGGTATAATCCGCATGATTGGGTCGAAAAGTGTCTTTGATATCACTATAATCTTTGGATTTTTGGTTAGTATTGCGAATTAGCAGCCCAATGGGTGTGCCAGTAGTTTTTCCCTCAAAAACCCCAGAGATAATTTCCACCTGATCGTCTTCGCGGCGCTGCGTAGCAAACTTTGACGTACCAGGTTTACGACGGTCAAGATCAACTTGCAAATCCTCAGCGGACAACCACAAATTTGGTGGCACCCCATCAATAATTGCCATAAGCCCAGCGCCGTGCGACTCCCCACATGTCGTGACGGTAAAAACTTGTCCGATGGTGTTGCCTGCCATTTTTATACCTTATCTACCAAAATTGTCTAATTTTTTGCTATTTGAACCAGTTTTAAAAAAAACTTGTCAAAAAAAGCCACTGCTCAAACCTATAGGCGGCACGTTGTATTGGTGAAGTATTGCCATACTTGCACTAATGACTGATCTAGCCGTAATCGTCAAAAATCGTCAAAACGTGAAATAGTGCGCGCAAAGTATAGCAAAACTTCAGTCAGTTAACAATTTGCGCTGGGCTTTACTAACGGATGTTATGGGTGGCAAGCCCCCGTAACTTTATTTAACCACTCACCAGAAAAAACACCTTAACGATTGATATATTGCGCAAAATACTCACGATATTCGATCAGCTCATCAAAATCCATGGCAAAAATACCATGCCCGCCATTGGCAAAAGTGAGCCAATCAAACTGAATTTCGGGATAAGCTTGGCGCAGCGCCCACTCACTGTCACCCACCTCACAGACCAACAGCCCATCGCGCGTTAAGTAATTTGATGCTTGGTACAAGATATGATGCACCAAATCCAACCCATCTTGCCCTGCCGCTAGCGCATGGTCAGGCTCATGCAAAAACTCAGGTGGCAAATCTGCCATTGTGGCGGCATCCACGTACGGTGGATTGGTGACAATAAGATCATACTGATTTTCTGCTGGAATTTTTTCAAACAAATTAGATTCAATCAAGTTGACTTGATGATGCACATTATGATGGTCTACATTCACCGCAGCAACGGCAAGCGCATTTTTATCAATATCACTGGCATCTACGCTGGCATCGGGAAAACGGCTTGCCAACGCAATGGCAATACAACCTGACCCTGTGCACAGATCTAAAATACGTTCGGGCTGGGCAAGCTGCTTGTCATATAGACCATGATGATAAAAATTTTTCTCATCAGATCCTACGATTTTTTCAACCAAATCATTGGGCTCAAAATAAGGATAAAATTGTTGGCGAATCAGCTCAGCAATTGGCGAACGGGGAATCAAAACACGCTCATCCACATAAAAAGGCAAATCGCAAAAATAAGCCAAATTAATCAAATAACTTAATGGTTTACGCTCTACAATACGCCGCTGTAACAGCGTTAACACCTCAGATTTTTCACTGTGGGTCAAGCGGCAATCCAAAATTTGCTCATCTGCTGACCAATCCAATGAAAGTGTTTGCAGCACAATAGCAGACGCTTCAGCAAACTCATCAGTGGTACCTTGCGCCACCACCACATCATACTCACGAAGTTTACTCACCCCAAAACGGATAAAATCGCGGATAGTTTTAAGCGTTTGCTGAGCTTCCAAAAATTCCTCATGCATCGTATCTAACATATCACGATGCGCCACCGCTGCCTCATCTTCCGCCTCATTTTGACCAAAATTAGCCATAACATCTGGCAGAACATGCTCAGGTAAGTTATCATCATTTGACAGGGATTGTGAAGAAAACGGCGCAACAGACATGGTAAATACTCTAGAAGAATTTGGGCTAAAATTATAATACACTTTGCTGCTTTTACCAATTATTTCATCAAATAACCGCACTTATATGGTAACCACCGCATGGCACCATCATATAACACCCCGCGCTGATCGTTACCTAGCTTTCCCAAAAAATACACCTTGGTTGAATTTTTTTAATGACAGGTGACGCCATTGCCTGTATTGGTTTAACATGTAGGTTATTTAGTTATATAATGATTAATTAATTTAAAAAAAACTTGACCCAACCGTCCTTTATTTACTTCATCATTTTTAGTGATAAAACTGAGTGTACATCATGAAAAAATTGTTACTACCCACCCTAACTTGCCTGCTAGCAACGCATAGCTATGCAGCCGTAGATGCCCAATCGGCACCGAAAACTGCCAGCAAACCTGCCGCTACCAAACCCGTAGAAGCCCAAAAAACTGCTAGCTCACCCACACCTACCGCCAAGCTCAAGCCTGTCAACGACAAAGCGCCCACCAAAGCCAGTGCGACCGCAAATACACCGCTTGCCTCAAAAACAAGTAGTGTAAACGCCATAGGCATCACCGAAGACGACAAACAAAATGGTATTGACAACGACTACACAGATGGCGCAGGCGTTGCTGGCAACACCTCTGAGGTAGTAGGCGACAACACCACCGTAGCACCTACCTTTGACCCCACCGCTGTCGGCAACAACAAAACCACTAGCACCAACTTTAACAACCTGAATCTATCAGAATACGCCCAGCGGGTGAACAGCGCAGACTGGCAATCTGGGCAAAAAGTCAACTCAGCCACCACCTTAAAACTACAAGCCCTACTTGACTGGAACCACACCTCGCCAGGGCCCATCGATGGTGGCTGGGGCATGAATGCCAAAAAAGCCCTCAAGAACTTTCAAGCCATGCACGGACTACCACAAGATGGACGTATGAGCGAAAAAGTCTGGCAGCTATTAAACAAAAATATTCCAGCCAACCAGCCCGTATTGGTGGGATATACCCTGACTGAAGACGACATTAAAGGACCTTACCAAGCCACCCCAAGCGGCAGCGAAGCCAAATCAAAAATGAAAGGCTTGTACTATCAAGACATTCAAGAAATGCTAGCAGAACGCTTTCATATGGATATTCGCTACCTCAAAAAACTCAATGCAGATAAAGCATTTAAAGCAGGCGAAACCATTACGGTATTTAATCCAGGCGACCCTTTAAAACAAAAAATCACCCGCATTGTTGCCAAAAAATCCGATAACATCTTATACGCCTACAATGGTGACAAGCTGATCGCCACCTACCCAACCACAGTCGGTAGTAGTGACACCCCCTCACCCACGGGCACTTATACTATTGTAAACCGTGTCAAAAACCCGTGGTACCGCGCCACAAGTGGTGAAGGAAAGGACAAAAAAGTATTTATGTTACCCCCTGGTCCCAACGGACCTGTAGGGGTTGTATGGATGGGGCTTAGCAAACCCTCGTTTGGGATTCATGGCTCACCGATTCCAGAAGGCATTAGCCGCCAAGCCTCACACGGCTGCGTGCGCCTCACCAACTGGGATGTCTTAGAAGTGTATGCCAATGTCGATACTGGCACCAAAGTAGATTTGCAATAACTTTCTCCCCGGCCACGGTTGGCAAGGGATTTCTTCTACAGACGAACCCAAAACCGTGGTAACCGCCTATATAATACCGCGTATCGCTTAGGTGATTATGTTAAAGATTAAGGGAGTCGTACCTAACGGCAATAGAGGATAAAAAAACCGCTTACTTACAAGTAGGCGGTTTTTTGATTACCGAGAAGAAGGGCGCGTAATGCCCATCATTTGCATTTTTTTTGCCACAACCCAAGCAATAGGAATAGAAACCAACAATCCCACAATTGCCGTAGCAATGATATGAGGAATCTCATCAAAGCCGACGACCAACGCAATTGTCATAAAAACACCAATCGTCACGCCTGAGGCGATCGTAAAAATCGCACTGAATAATTGCCAGTTCATAACTACTCCTTAACATTACGTAAATTAATGTATCTTTTAGATATAGTTATAATCCAATTCCACAACCTTAGCAAGGAAAAAAAATATTCGACAATTGACGAATAGCAAACCTTTTGTTATTAATTCATTGTTAAGAGTGTGGTATACTGGTGACAGTCTTGCCTAATATTTTGTTGCACTGTGGATTAATCTCTGAGACAAAGGTCAGGTTAAGATCAGTAGATAAAATAATGATTCACCCATATTGGCTGGCACCCCGTGATATTTCACTTGCTACTTTTTAGCCAGCGCTATATAATAGCGCACCTTGCCTATACCCACTGTTTTTGTTGCAAATTAAAGCGTTATCTCAGTGATAACCCAACTGTTTGGCAACGCCACAGG
>CALAPG010000070.1 GCA_937889485.1 uncultured Moraxella sp.
CAATTTGCGTCTCAAAATCCCTTGCTAAACCGCCGCCTCACTGCCATCCCATCTACACAGCACCAAGGCATACAAATAGACTATCGCGCCATCCAAAATACCGCCAGTTATGAAGAGCGTTTGCGGCTATTGTATGTGGCGCTTACCCGCGCAAAAGAGCAAGTCTATCTCGTGAGTGTGGGTAAAGACAAAGCAGGCGGCACCTCCGCCTTAACACCGTTTATTATTGACAATAAAAGTTTTGAATTAGTCCCCGAATTACAACAAGTGGTACAAGTGATTCATATAAATAGCCTAACCAAATATATAAACACCCACCAAAAACTACAACTACGCCAAAAGCCCGAATTACAGCAGCGCCAAAAAATTGACCATGCACAACTCATCCAAGTTATTCAAAATACCCAATTTAAAGGCTGGGCGAACACCAGTTTTACCGCATTATCACGGTTTATCAGTCATGATGCTTTAGACTTAGCAATTAATCATGAAGATCGCCAAGATGAGGATTTTGTGCTACCAACGACAGCCAACAGGCTAGGGGAGTCTTCGGCACTCGCAGTAGCTGATGATCATCCATTGAGTATGCGTTTTGAGTTTGAAAAAGGTAGCAATGCAGGCACATTTTTGCACAGCGTGCTTGAAGATATTGCCAACAACTATCATGAGTTAGATGACACCGAAAACGCCCAAGAAACACCCGAACAATGGCGCCAAAAACGCTGGTCAGTCATGATTGATCGCGCGCTTCGCCGTCACCAGTTGCCTAGCCGTTACTACTCCACTGAGGCAAGCAGTCAAGGGCAGTTTGGGCACTGGCGTGACTTAATAACAGACCAATTACAACCTGATTATGTGCGTTTGGTGCAGTGGCTATACGAGATTATTCATACCCCATTATTGGCATCGTCACAGCGCTTAGTGGATATCAAATATCACCAAAAAGTGGCAGAAATGGGCTTTAATATGCGCCTAACCCAACCTCTATCCCTAAGTGCATTAAATGCGTTATTTGCCAAATATGAAATAGACCTACATTTGCAAACACAAGAAATGAATACCGTGGTTTGGCAATATCTTAAAGGCGAAATTGACCTTGTCTATCAACATGGTGACCAATTTTTTATCGTGGATTATAAAAGTAACTATTTGGGTGAGCGCCTTCAAGATTATGAACCCAACAACCTTGCCAATGCCATGAATGCGCATAGCTACTGGTTGCAAG
>CALAPG010000071.1 GCA_937889485.1 uncultured Moraxella sp.
CATCCCAGCCATTAATCGCAGGCAAGATTTTAAAATGCTCAGGATATTCGTAGGTATGAAAAGAATCTTCGGCACTAATCATTTGCTCATGTAGTTTCTCGCCAGGACGAATACCAATGATTTTTTGCTCAGCAGTGGCAGAAACGGCAGTTGCCAAATCTGGCATGGTCATGGAGGGAATTTTTTTGACATAAATCTCACCGCCCACCATGTCATCAAACGCATGCCAAACCAGCTCCACCCCTTGCTCCAGCGAGATCATAAAACGGGTCATGCGTGGGTCGGTAATTGGCAAAACGCCCTTGTCTTTGATGGACATAAAAAACGGAATCACCGAACCGCGGCTGCCCATGACGTTGCCATAACGCACCACCGCAAAACGGCTACCATGCTCGCCTGAGTACGAGTTGCCTGCCACAAACAGCTTGTCTGAGGCAAGTTTGGTGGCGCCATACAGATTGACAGGGCTACTGGCTTTGTCGGTGGAGAGAGCCACCACTTTTTTGATGCCTTTATCAATACAAGCATCAATGAGGTTCATCGCGCCATTGATGTTGGTTTTGATACATTCAAACGGGTTGTATTCGGCAGTGGGCACAATCTTGGTGGCGGCGGCATGTACCACATAATCCACCCCATCTAACGCACGGTATAGGCGGTCTTTATCGCGCACATCACCAATAAAAAAACGCACCCTTGGGTCGTTTTGGTAGAGTTTTGCCATTTCCCACTGTTTCATCTCATCACGAGAAAAAATAATCAGTTTTTTGGGGTTATATTTTGCCAATGTCATCGGCACAAACGTATGACCAAATGACCCTGTACCACCTGTGACCAAAATTGTTGAATTGCTTAACATAGCGCGTCTCTTTTGAAAGTATGTCTTTTTAATGTCTCTATCTATATATTTGCTAATAGGGCTATTTGCCAATACAGCAACGCCTATCTAGCCCCAAACCCTGTCAGCATGGTCTGTAACGTCTTAATCACAATCAGCACATCTAGGGCAAAAGAGATATGCTTGATATAATAAAAATCGTATTGTACTTTTAATGCCGTTTCGTCTTCATTGCCCGCATAGCCTTGGGTGACTTGTGCCCAGCCTGAAATCCCTGGTTTGACAATATGACGGTAATTATAAAACGGGATACTTTGCTCAAACGCCTTGACAAAACTGAGCTGCTCAGGTCTTGGGCCTATCAGACTCATGTCGCCTTTTAGTACATTGATAAACTGCGGGAGCTCATCAATACGCGTTTTACGGATAAACTTACCCACCCGTGTCACCCGCGCATCATTTTCTTGTGCCAGTTTTGCCCCATGTTTTTCGGCATCTGTGGTCATACTGCGAAACTTATAAATTTTAAATAATTTACCGCCTTGCCCTACTCGCTCCTGCACAAAAATCACGTTGCCTGTACTTTCTAGACGTATTAATAATGCCGTTAATAAGCAGATTGGCAATACCAATGGCGCTACCAAGATAATTGCCAAGCTATCTAATAACTGCTTGAACCATAAATAGCCTTGTGATGGCAACAA
>CALAPG010000072.1 GCA_937889485.1 uncultured Moraxella sp.
GCCAAAGCTGTTTTTAAAGGTAAGATAGCCCTTAATAGCTTTAATGGATTTTTGGCTGTGGTTTTGTACGGCAATTTGGGTGATCACGTAGTTACTTAGATCATAGTTTTCAAGATTGCCTGCTTCCATAAATTTTTCAGTCACAGTGACCGTAATAGTCTGCACTAGTTGTTGTTTGAGTTTTTCTAGTTCAACTTTTGCCTTGGCTTCTTTAGCTTTTTGTTGATCTTCCTCTTGTTTCTTTTTTGCATTGTATTGGCGTTGGGCTTCGATAGCTTCGCCCACAGTCGTGCCTTTTATTTTTTTTACACCATCGCCCAAACCACCAATAATATAATCCCCTAAAAGTTCGCGATCTTCTTTGGGTAGGTCTTTGATTTTTTCACCAAATTCTTGCATCTGCTGGACGGATTCAAATTTTTCAGGTACCACTATCTTTTTAGGGTCTTGGGCACAGCCTGCTAGTATTAACGTTATGAACACACCTGCTAATAGACTTTTCATACGGTTCCTTTCATGTTTTTTAGGTATGAATTGCAGTATAGAAAGGCGGTCAGACAGGTGATGTCTGATGCGCTCACCGCCGATAAAATTTATTAGTGTGTGATGGGGATGGTAGAAGTTTTAGGGTGATATTTTTTAAGGTGATATTAAAAATATTAAGGCAAGTAGAGGTAATAATAATGGCTATAGTAGTCACTTTGCTTAATCGTTAACAAAGATTAAGCGATAAAAAAGAAGGATATACGGTCAATGTCGGGTGATAAAAAGTAAATTTTTGATGCAGGTTAGGGCAGTTTAACAAGTGCAAGGTGCTGAGCATCATAAGTGATTCATTTCGCTTGCTCAAGCGATGCCATCCTGCTTCCGATATATTTTTGACCCCTCGGTAGGCAGGCACACACAAGGTCTGACATTCGCCCCGTATACCCAAAAGTGGTGGTAAAGTTAAGCTAGCAGATCAACCTGCCAATTACTGGCTTGTAGCTCGACATTAATGCGCCGCAATTGACTGGCGACCTCATCGACCTGTTGTTGTAGGTCGCTGATTTTGATGGTTTTTTGCCATTTAATTTCACGGTGGCTATAGCGATCATTATCTACTTTAGCTTGATCAAGTGCATATTGCAGCAGACGATGGCGCTCGCTTAGCTCATCACGTTCAACCAAACGTGATAGCAAGGTTTGACCACTGGGCAGCACCGCGGCAGCATTGGTTTGATGAATTTGGGCAATTAGTTCATACAACCCCTTAATCACTTGCTCGGCTGCGTCAAGCAGGGCGATAGGGTCTTCACTTGGCACATCGCCATCTTGAACTTTAACATTGTCGCCAATACGCGTCTTTAGATTGGCAAGTTTTTTTTGTAAATCTGCCCTAAGCAGCAATGCTTCAGCCAGTTTCATTAATCCATACTCCTAGCAGTTATTATAATCTTTTGCTCAATGGTTTGTTGAAGCCAAAACAATCATAGCAAATTTTATAAAAAAAAACTGTTAGCATTTTTTATCTTGCCGACTATCTTGCCGACTTGTTTTCCCATAGCTGCATCATTGCCATAGCGGCCAGCATTGCCACAAAAAAGACAATCGCTTGCCAAATGCCCATCCCTACTAACACCACCGCAGGTGCAGGGCAGATACCTGCCAACCCCCAGCCCATACCAAAAATTATAGCCCCCAATGCCAATCGTTTATCAATACCGCGGCGAACGCTAGGAAAAGGCACACCCAGCCAGCTTTTTTCACGTAATTTACTCAAATTAAAGCCAACCACCGCCACCAGCAGCGCCCCAATCATCACAAACATCAGCGAAGCATTCCAATCGCCTGCAATATCCAAAAAGCTTTGCACCGTTTGCGGATTTGCCATATCACTGACAATCAGCCCCGCCCCAAATAATAGCCCACATACCGCACTAATTAGCATTACCCAACCATTTTTCATCTCATACCTCTTTTCATTTTACTCATGACAACATGACTTTAGTTATTAAATCAGCGCCAATAAATGACGTCCCACATATACCGTCACAAATCCCGATGCCATAAATAACACAGTGGCAACCAATGAGCGGGCAGAAAAACGCGCATTACCACAAATGCCATGCCCGCTTGTGCAACCCGAGCCTAAGCGCGTGCCAACCCCCACAAGCAGCCCTGCCACCACATATAACCAAGGCGAATCCACCACCTTAGCATGGGGCAAATCCAAAAACGGCATCAACACCCAGGGTGATACCAAAAGCCCCACAAAAAAAGCCAACTGCCAAGAAAAATTGGGTGAACGAGGCTGTAGCAAACTAGCAACTATACCGCTCACCCCAGCCACTTTAGCGATGCTCCACCACAAATCACCGCTGCCAACCCAA
>CALAPG010000073.1 GCA_937889485.1 uncultured Moraxella sp.
GGTATTAGCTGCCAAAACCTTGACCGAGTTTGTTGGTAAGCACCCTACGGTGGTGATCTTATGTCTAAGCTTTTTGATGATGATCGGTTTTAGCCTGGTGGTTGAAGGACTTGGTTTTCATATACCTAAAGGTTATTTGTATGCGGCGATTGGTTTTTCTATTCTCATTGAAATGTTCAACCAATTTGCGATTCGTAACCGTACCAAATATGAAAGTCAGATTCCCATCCGTGACCGTACTGCCGACGCTATTTTAAAACTAATGGGCGGTAAGACCCAAGAAAACACGGTCACCCCCGAAAACAACGCTGAAGCTTTTGACTTTGATAGTATGCCATTTGCCCAAGAAGAACGTTACATGATTAGTGGGGTGCTAGCGCTCAATGAACGTGATGTTCAAACCATCATGACACCGCGTAACGAAATATCATGGGTGAACATTAACGGCAGCCATGAGGAAATGCGCGCGCAGCTACTAGACACGCCGCACAGCCTGTTTCCTGTATGCCGAGATAATATTGACAAAGTGCTTGGCGTGGTGCGGGCTAAAGATATTCTATCGCTGCTTGACAATGGTATTATGGACATCGAGAATGCCATCAAGCCGTTGCTTGCCAAACAGCAGCCAGTTTTTGTATCAGAACGTATTGATAACCTAAAACTCCTTAACATGCTCAAAAAAGCCAAAGGCAATTTGGCGATGGTGATTGATGAATATGGGCAAGTAGCGGGGCTAGTAACTCCACTAGATGTTCTTGAAGCAATTGCAGGTGAGTTCCCTGATGAGGACGAAACCCTAGAAATTATTGCTTATGAGGATTATTGGATTGTGGATGGTACCGCAAGCCTGCACCAGCTGCGTCTTGAACTTGAGGAGCCAGAGTTGTTACTAGATGCCGATCAATTTACGATTGGTGGTTATTTGATTTCACAATTGCCAGACATGCCAGAGGTGGATCAAAGTATCGTGCTGGATCACTATAAATTTACTATTCTAGAGATTTCCACCTCTCGAATTTTAAAATTAAAAGTAGAAAAACAAACACCAATGGTGGCAATGGTATAACTACCATGACAACCCAGGTTAGCTTGTTGGCACAAAAAAGGATGGCTTGGCAATCCTTTTTTGTTTATCAATGTATCAAGGTTAATTTATAAAAAAACGTTGTAACCCTGCCAGTAGCAAATCTTGCTGAATCTGTACAGGTGCCAATAGATGCGGCGCAAACGTGGCGGCATCCCCACCTGTTATGGTAATATTAAAGTCAGAATAATGACGAATCGTTTCATTAATTGCCCCCACAATCGACAATAAAATACCGCGATGTACCGCGTCTTGGGTATTGGTACCCGAGGCAATACTATCAAACGTGCCCTCTATAATACTAATCTGGCGCGTACCCGAAAATAGGGATTCGCGCTGCAAATAAATACTGGGAAAAATATAACCGCCCAAATGATGACCGTATTCGATTAAATCAATAGTCAATGCCGTCCCACAGCCAATCACACACTGTTTTTGGTGTTTGTCGACCGCACCCAACATCTGTAGCCAGCGATCTACCCCAAGCTGGGCTTGGTTATAGTTGCTAGACATCAGCGCGTGTTTGGCATTGACCTGAGCAAATGCCAAGGGTTTGTTAAGGCGCTCAAGGCTTGCCGCAACGTCATTATTAACCGCTTGCCCGAGCACTGAGGATACCCCAATAAAGTCTGGGTTTAGACGTTCTAGCCGAAACGTCAGTCCTTTTAACAGCTCCGCGGGTGATTGTAAATGCTGCTCGGCGGCGTGGTCAAGCACGTGACCATCGTCATCAGTGAGCCAGTATTTTAGCCGCGTGTTGCCTAAATCAAGCCAAAGGTTTGTCATCGTTATTACCTTTTAGGGTCTTTAGTAAGGGTCGGTTGCTAGGGTGATAAAACTTGGATCGTGCCTGTCCAAATTTGCCGTATGCTGCCGTCTGCGTCCGCTACTAGCAAACAGCCGCGCTCATCAATGCCATTGGCGGTACCGCTGATTGCTTGCTGAGCAATGGGCGCGGTGATATGTAATAATTTATCTTTGAGTACATCTTGTTGGTCAAATGCCGCTATAAATTCAGTCATAGCAGTTGGTGCAGCAAAACCATTAAACTGGGCAAGTGCTTGCATAATTGCCGCAACCATAGGGGCATATAATGGCTGCACGGATAGCGGTTTGTTGGTTAGATCTTGCAAGCTAACAGCTTGATAATTAAGACCTTCTTGGGTTTTATTGGTGAGGGTGGGGGCGTGCATTACATTGAGCCCAACCCCGACTACTACCCCAAGCAGGGTACCTGCAACGCTGACAGGCTCAATTAAGATACCCGCAATTTTTTGAAACGGTATGTGCGCCCCCGCTTTTTTATCATAAAACCCCACATCATTGACCCATTTGACCCCAATACGAGGTAACTGCTGCTGCTTACGGTGCTGATTGATATCTTGTATCACGCTCATTTGGCTAAGCTGATAGCCCACACAAAGCGATAACCGTCCATCAAGTGGCTGAGTCAGGCAGTGTTCGCGGGTTTGGCTTAGGGCGGCGGTTGGCACATAGAGTGACAAATACACATTGCCAAGGGGTGATTGCCATGTTCTGCCATGCTGTCCGCGTCCACTGCTTTGGCAGTCAGCGGTCAGTAGATAGGGGCGGCTGGCATGAGGGCGCGCGTGAAAAAGTGGCGCCTGATCTTGATAGCTGCGCGTTATCCACTCAATTAATTGGCTATTGGTTGAGTGGGTATGAGTAAGATGAGTGTGACGTATCAGGTCAAAGTTCATAAGCTTAGGCGGTAATGGTACAAGCGTAACAGAAATAAGTTTGCTATACTAGCGCGAATTGCAAGGAAAGGAAATGCTAAAATGATGTATGTGTGGTTTTTGATTGCGGGCGCGTTTGCAGGGACGTGTGCGGGGTTATTTGGGGTTGGCGGTGGTCTGATTATTGTCCCCGTGTTAATGGCAATCTTTAAGGCATATGGTTATTCACCAGACGTGATTACCCATTTGGCAGTGGGCACTTCACTGGCCACTATTGCAGTGACGTCTATTAGCTCATTACGGGCACATAATGCACGCGGCGGGGTGCGCTGGGATGTGTGGCGTCATATGTCGGGTGGCTTGGTCATCGGTAGCCTGCTTGGAGCATACGTGGCGGACTTGCTACATGGTCATATACTAGCACTCCTCATTGCTAGTATGGCGATGTTTATGGGCATCAAAATGCTACTTGCCAAAAAACAAGCGGCACTCACGCCAAGCGCCTTACCCAGTCCTAGTGTACAGTTTGGGGTAGGGGGGCTGATTGGTGCGGCATCGGCAATCTTTGGCATTGGGGGTGGCAGTTTTACAGTACCGTTTTTGAGTCGGTTTGGGTTAACCATGCAAAAAGCCGTGGGCACCTCCGCCGCTTGTGGCTTACCCATTGCGATTGCAGGCGCGCTTGGATTCATGTTTTTTGGTAAAGATGTAACGGGGCTTCCTAAAGAAGCGATTGGCTTTGTGCATGTTAGCGCATTTTTTTGTATTTCAGTGATGAGTTATATCTTTGCAAAATTTGGGGCAAAACTTGCCCATCAGTTGCCAGCAAGCACCCTAAAACGCGCATTTGGGGCGCTGCTACTCATTGTCGGCACAAAAATGATGATCAGCGCGCTGGGTATTAACTTATAGCCCAGTTGTTGGTTTGATGGGTTTAACGAGTTCGACAGGTGCAACCGCTTCAATCATATGCCCCATCCGCTCTTTTTTGGTTTGCAGGTAACCCTCGTTGTACTCATTTAACCCCACTAACAGTGGTACTCGTTCTACTACCTCAATGCCCAAATCTGTCAAATAACTAATCTTGTTGGGGTTATTGGTTAGGATTTTTACCCTCTTGATGCCGACATGCGACAGCATCGGTAAACACATCTCATAAGTGCGAGCGTCGGCAGGCAAACCTAACATCAAGTTGGCATCCAACGTATCATGCCCTTGTTCTTGTAAGGCATAGGCGCGGATTTTGTTGGTAAGTCCAATACCGCGCCCCTCTTGGCGTAGGTATAAAATCGCACCGCAGCCATGGGCTTGAATCATCTGCATAGTGGCATTAAGCTGAGGCCCACAGTCGCACTTTAGTGAGCTAAACGCATCACCTGTTAGACACTCGCTATGAATACGAATCAACGGCACCACATCTTTGTTGGCATTGGGTAGCCCCACGGTCAACATCACGTGCTCCGACTTAGGATTTCCCAAATCATCCAAGGCATTGGCATCAGTATCCTCAAAAACATGAATATCAAATACACCATGTGCCGTAGGTAGCTGCGCTTGTGTGATAAATTGATACGACACGTACCACTCCAAAAAATAAAAAATTAACAACAATGAATAAAATAACGGCATCAAAATGCCACGGTTATTTGCCAGTGGTTACGCCTGCATTTTTACTGCTATTGGCACTAAATGAAGTCAGGCGCATAAATATCAAGTGAACTATACTCAAAGATAGCGTCTATGGGTCAAGGTCAACAGGGGATGGTAAATCTAACACCCACTCAATAATCACCCAATAACACGCCATCACCAAAATACAATTAGCAAACATAATCACTTAAGAAAGCAACGCCACTAGCTGTTTAATCAGCAAAAAAATGCTATTATGCCACATTACCATGCCACGATGCGAAGACGATACAGTAACTTATGCAAAATGCGTATTAACCCACCTGCATTACCTGTCAACGCTAGAGGGTTAGAGGACTTTTGTATAACACAGTTGTATAAAACGACTGTAACTGTATGAGACGACACAGCCTCGTTTCAACTTGCCAACGTGGTACAGATAGATATTTATCTAGTTAACTGTTAATTGTTAATTGTTAGCTAGCCCCTTATCCAGCCCCTAACTCGCCAAGGTTAGCAGTGATTAGTATTCGCCATAATGATAGCAAAAGCCAAAAAAACTGAGCCAAGTTACGCCCAAAATAGTCATCAGCTAAAGACATTTGACGCCCTGCCACTGGCAAGACCTGCCACGCCACTGCTTGATGCGGTGAATAGCCCCGATGACCTAAAAAAATTTAGCGTGCCGCAGCTACAAGCCCTTGCTGACGAGCTTCGCCACTTTCTGCTGTATTCGGCAGGGGTAAGTGGGGGACACTTTGGCTCAAATCTTGGGGTAGTGGAACTGACGATTGCGTTACACTATATTTTTCATGCGCCTAGCGATCAATTGGTATGGGATGTAGGTCACCAAGCCTATCCCCATAAAATCTTAACAGGACGGCGTGATAAGCTCACTACTATTCGTAGCCAGCATGGGTTGACAGCTTTTCCAGAACGTCATGAGTCTATGTATGACACCTTTGGGGTGGGGCATTCTTCAACCGCCATCTCGGCAGGGCTAGGGATGTCACTTGCCATGCGTTATTTGGGCAAACCCCACCACGTAGTGAGCATCGTGGGCGATGGTGCCATGACGGGCGGTATGGCATTTGAGGCAATGAATGACGCCGTACAACAAAATGCTGATTTACTAGTGGTGCTTAATGACAATGACATGTCAATCTCTCAGGCCACGGGCGGTTTTTCAAAACACCTAGCCACACTTTGGCAGCGAGGGTTGGCGGTTGACATTGATAAAAACGGTGATGCCATTTTTACCAAGCGCACCATTTCTAGCGAAGATCGGCGTATTCGTCATTACTTGCACATGGCAAACGAAGCTATCACTGATTGGTCGGCGCGTATCCCCAATAAGATTAGTGAAAAGATTGCTGAAAAAGGCTTGCCTTCACCTTCTCAGCTTGAAACCTTGCCCGAAAAAATCGCCAACAAAATTGCCGATAATATTTTTCCAGAAAATTTGTTTAAAGCGATTGGTTTTCAATACTTTGGACCCTTTGATGGCCATGATTTAGAAAAACTGGTTAAAGTATTTGAGCGTGTCAAAAAGCTAAAAGGCGCGGTTTTGGTACATGTGCATACCGTCAAAGGCAAAGGATTTTCACCTGCTGAGCATGACCCCATCAGCTATCACGCGATCGCCAAATTAAAAAAACAGCAACTAGATGCCCAAGCCGCGGCAACAGCCGCCAAGAAGCCTGAAACTGCCCAAGCTACCAAACCATCTGAAAAAACCCTTGCCAAAAAATACTCAGACGTGTTTGGTGAGTTTATTTGTGATACAGCGAGCGTGGATAACAAGCTCATGGCAATCACCCCCGCTATGTCAGAAGGCTCTGGGATGGTGACGTTTGCCAAGCGCTATCCGCAGCAGTTTTTTGATGTGGCGATAGCCGAACAGCACGCGGTTACCCTTGCAGCAGGTATGGCAACCCAAGGCGTTAAGCCCATTGTGGCGATTTATTCCACGTTTTTGCAGCGTGGTTACGACCAGTTAGTGCATGATGTCGCGCTACAAAATCTAGATGTCATGTTTGCCATTGATCGCGCAGGCTTGGTGGGTGAGGATGGTGCAACCCATGCAGGCGTGTTTGATATCGCCTTTATGCGCTGTGTGCCCAACATGGTTATTGCCACCCCAAAAGATGAAAACGAGTGTTATCACCTGCTAAATACCTGTTATCAGCACCCTGCACCTACCGCCGTACGCTACCCACGTGGTACGGGCACGGGTGCGCCTATCAACAAACAGCAGCCTGTTTATCCAATTGGCAAAGCCGTATTAGACTGCTTTATTGATGTACAATCGGGCAGTATGCCGCAGCATAAAATGGCGCTACTTGCTTTTGGTAGCATGGTGGGGACTGCCAACGCAGCCTGTCAAATCTTGGCTAAAACTTACCCAAACACACAATTTTTTGTTTATAATATGCGGTTTGTTAAACCCCTAGATCGTGAATTGTTAGACACGTTGGTGGCAGAAGGCTGTCAACTCGTGACCCTCGAAGAGCACCAATTGATGGGTGGGGCAGGCAGTGCAGTCAACGAATACGTGATTGCCCATGCCGTCGCACAAAAAACACCGCTACCCACGTTGTTAAATATCGCCATTGCCGATGAATTTATCCCACATGGCAGCCCAAACGAGCAATTAGCCGCTTGCGGGCTAGACGTCAACGGGGTGGTACAACAAATCCAAGCATTACTTCGTTAGCTTTTACCGCTTATTTATTGAAAAAGGTCAAATATGGAACCGATGGTCGTTATGGCAGCCCGCGCTGCGCAAAAAGTAGGTCAAGAGATTTTAAATGCACACAACAACCGTCACAAACTCGAACTGACGATTGAAAGCAAAGGGCTAGATGGGCTTGTTACCCAAATTGACCGCTATAGTGAAGAGCTATTAATTGCCATGCTCAAAGAAAGCTATCCCACCCACTCATTTTTGGGAGAAGAATTTGGTCTGCAAGAAGGTAAAGGCAATGATAAAGAATGGTGCTGGGTAATTGACCCACTAGATGGCACGCATAACTTTGTTCATGGGCTACCGCATTTTTGTGTGTCTATCGGCGTGCAAAAAAATGGTGTAACCGAGCACGGCATTATCTATGACCCCGTACGTGACGAGATGTTTTCGGCCAGCCGCGGCAAAGGTGCACGACTTAATCAGCGCCGCATTAGCGTAAGCGAGCAAAAAAACATTGATGGCGGCTTTTTTACCACAGGGCACCCGCTAGAACGCAACCGTAGCGAAGGCAAAGTGTCGTACGCCAAAGAACACTTTGCAGCTTTACAAAAAATTTGTGAGCAAGGTGGGCAAGTACGCCGTTTGGGCTCGGCAGCCCTTGATATGGCTTATGTAGCGGCAGGGCGCTTTGATGGTTATTTTGAAATGTCTATCAAACCTTGGGATATTTGTGCAGGTGAACTTATTGTGACAGAAGCACGCGGTACCGTGGTTGATCATACAGGCGCACACCATGCCATGGACACAGGCTCGGTATTTGCGTGTAATATCAAATTGTTAAAGCCATTGATGCAAGCGGTGGTACCTGTTTGGGGCAACGCGGTAAAAGGTTGATTTTGAGATACTCCATAAAAAACGCCCTAATCAATTTTAGGGCGTTTTTTTTGAGAATGCGGGATTTATTTTTCTAAATATTGCAATTTATTAGGTACACCGTCCCACTCTTTGTGGTCTGGCAGCGGGTCGTGCATGGCTGAGATATTTGGCCACTTTTCTGCTAACTCAGCATTTAACTGAATAAAGTTTTCTTGACCTTTGGGCACCTCATCTTCAGAAAAAATGGCATTGGCGGGGCATTCTGGCTCACAAAGTGCACAGTCAATACATTCATCAGGGTGGATGACCAAAAAGTTTGGGCCTTCATAAAAACAGTCAACAGGGCAAACTTCTACACAGTCAGTATATTTACAACGAATACAATTATCAGTAACAACAAAGGTCATGGCGATAGCTACCTTATTTTCAGCAAAAAATAGGTGATAAAATTTTTTCTTGGGCTATTTTAACCCCTTAGTCATGATTTAACAATTCTTTTAATGAATATATAAAGTCTAGGGCTTGCTTGGGGGTGAGGTTGTCTGGATTGAGAGCGGTGAGCTTATCCATGATGGGGTTCGCTGGCGGCGGGCTTGGCTCAATGGGTAATTGATAGTTGGCTGAGCTACTACTGAGCGATAGTCCTAGTTGGCGCGTTGCCGCTGGATTGGGTTGGGTTTTTGGCAACTGCTGTGGCACAACTGCCTGACTGGTAGCAGATGAATTTGCCAATTGGCTATCTAAGAACTGCTGTGCTTGTTGTAACAGGGGGGTAGGCACCCCTGCCATTTTTGCAACGTGAAGCCCAAAGCTGCGGTGTGTGCTACCTTTGGCGATTTTGTGTAGCAGTAATAATTGCCCATCAACTTCTTGGGTGACTAAGTGCTGATTGAGCATTTTTGGGTGCTGCGCTGCCAAATCAGTTAATTCAAAATAATGGGTGGCAAATAAGGTTAGGCAGTCAAGGGTGTCTGCCAAGTAGTTGACACAGGCATGGGCAATGGCTAAGCCATCTTGGGTGCTGGTGCCGCGCCCCACTTCATCCATTAATACCAAAGCGTGCGCGTTGGCTTGGTTCATGATGTTGGCAGTTTCAATCATCTCAACCATAAAGGTGGATTTGCCACTTGCCAAGTCATCGGCGGCGCCAATTCGGGTAAAAATACGTTCAATCCGCCCAATATCAGCGCTACTCGCGGGCACAAAACTGCCGCAGCACGCCAATAGTACAATCAGTGCCGTTTGGCGCATATAGGTAGATTTACCGCCCATGTTGGGGCCGGTAATCAGCATGAGTTTTTCGGGTACCTCATCAATGCCAAGCACACAGTCATTGGCGATAAAAGCGTCGGGGGCTGATGCGCTAATTGGGTCTTGTGAGTGGCGACCGCGCTGCTGCCCTGCTTCTACCACCAGATGGCGCCCATCCTTGATACGCAAATAGGCGTGGTCATCGCTGCCAAACGTTGGGCGGCACCAAGGTGATTGGGCGGCGGGCTGTTGTCGGGTCAACGTCACCCAATTGACCAACACATCTATATGGGCGATGGCTTTGGATAGGCTTTGTAAATGGTTAAGATGGGTTTGTAGCTCCTCCAGTAGCTTGTCATAAAGCTGTTTTTCAAGACCCAGTGCTTGCCCTTGAGCTGATAAGTAAGATTCTTCAATGGTTTTCAGCTCAGGGGTGATGAAGCGCTCGGCATTTTTTAGCGTTTGGCGGCGGCTAAAGTGTACAGGCGCGTGCTTGGCTTGAAGCGCACTTAACTCAAAATAAAAACCACTGACTTTATTAAATCCAACTTTTAGGGTGGGAAGGTTATTTTGTT
>CALAPG010000074.1 GCA_937889485.1 uncultured Moraxella sp.
CAACGGCGTGTGCCCAATACAATCGCTTAGGGTGCTAATTTGGGTGGAAAAATCGCTTGTTGCCATGAGAAGACCTTGTTTGTATGCTACTGTCAAATAGGCTAAATACGCCATGCCCCAAACGCTGCACGCAATTAGCCAAGAGATAGGATATTTTAGCAAAATTCCCCCATAGCGTCAGTGCTGAATCGTTGTTTATGCGTAGTTAAAACGGTGAGCGCGGGTGCGAGTTTTGCCAAACTAGGCAAGCATCGTGATAAAAAATCTTATAAAATGGTACTGAGATAACTTTTTTTAGACTAATGCTGATGCAAGGCTGACACTGTGAGCAAACGATTTCGCTTGGATTTTTCTACCGCCTATGGGCAGTTGATATTGCTGGTGTTTTTACCCATCAGCGCGCTGGCATTGACGGGCGGTTTTTTGGTGCTCTCTGATACCAGCCGCGCCGCGCGTACGATCCAAAAGTCCACCGCCGATAGTTTATTGGTGACGTTTCAGCCCGTTGCCGCTGCCATGCAGACCAGCCTGCTAAAAATCGACCAAGGACTCAGGGGTCACTCAAAAATGTCCGCACGCGAGGTTGCCACGTTGCAATCTAACGTCAAATTTGCCCTGCAAAATGCGGTCAATAATAGACACCTACAAGGCATGGCGATTGTTAACGAACAAAATCAAGTATTGGTAAGCTTTGGGGATTTGACCCAGCAGCCCAAGGCGCTGCTACCTTTTTCCAGTAGTAACTCACCCACTGAGGCAAGTCTTAACCAAATTGACCTACTGAGTCAGCTAAATACCCAAGATAATCACCTATTTAGTCGCAGTAACAGCACTTTATATGGACAAAAACTGGCGCTCGTCCACACAGGGGCAACAGCAAGTACGATGCCACCACTGTGGCTTGTGGTCAATATTGATAATGAGCCGCTGCAAGTGGCACGTTATCAGGTAATGTTGGCACTGGCTATTACGGGGTTATTTACGATTTTGCTGCTGCTATTGACCACCAATGTTTATGCTAGGCGCTGGATTGCACCGATTTATGAGATGCGTTTGCACTTGCAGCGCACCAATGCCAATAATTTGTACAAACCCATGACCATTGACTCAAGTGGCGAGATTAACCAATTGCAGCAGGATTTGGTCAAGACGTTGCGGCGGCTACACAAGAGTTTTCAAGAACTCAAAAACCATGCCGAGCAAACCGAGGATGATTTGCGCTTAGCCTTTGATGAGATGGAAATGCAAAACATCTCGATTCGTAACGCCCGTGATGCCGCGGTGTCTGCCAGCCAAACCAAGTCGGCATTTTTGGCAAACATCAGCCATGAGCTGCGCACCCCTCTCAACAGTATTGATGGCTTTATTAATCTGTTATCGCGGCATGGTGGGCTGACTGCCGAGCAAGATTTATATGTGCAAACCATTCGTAAGTCCTCAGCGCACCTGCTGGCACTGGTCAATGATGTGCTTGATTTTTCTAAAATTGAATCTGGCAAACTGGTGCTAGACAGCCATGAGTTTGATTTGTACGCCAGTATTTATGACGTGGTGGACATGCTATCACCGCTGGCTGCCGAAAAAGACTTGCGCCTTGCGGTATTTTTTTATGATGATGTGCCGCATTATTTGGTGGGGGACGCGCTTCGCACCAAGCAAGTGCTCACCAACTTGGTCAATAACGCCATCAAATTCACCGATGATGGCGAGGTAATTGTACGCGTGAGCCTCGATGACAATAGCGATGATTTGATTTATATTGGTGTGCAGGACACGGGTCGCGGAATTTCACCTGAACACCAAAAAGTGTTATTTCAAAGTTTTTCTCAAGGTGATCCTTCTATTACCCGCCAATATGGCGGCACAGGCTTGGGTCTGGTTATCTCAAAACAGCTCACTTACTTGATGGGCGGCAATATTGGCTTTTATGACAACGCCACCGAACAGGCGGCAGACAATTCTGCAGCGCATAAAGTGAAAGGCACCACTTTTTGGTTTACTTTGCCCATGAGCGTTAGCAATCAAGAGCAGCAGCGGCTATTGACCCACAACCCCATTTGGCAAGCGCCCAATGTGGTGAGCGCGCCGCAGCCGAGTGCCCAAGCTCCCACCCAAACCGCCGCCGCGGTCAATATTTTGGTGTGGATTGACCACCCTGCCAGCCTGCAGGTACTCAAGGGGTCACTGCGCACGCTGCCTATCACCATCACCACGGCAAGCACCTTGGCAAGCCTGTTGGAGTCCCTCAAAGAAACAGGCAACCACTGGGATTGGGTGATTGTGGACAATGGCACCACCGAAGATACGATTTCTTTATTAAAACAAGTCAGACTACATTATGCAGGCAAATTGCTGCTATTTGGCTATCAAGTCAACCTTGAGCCGCAGTTATTATCACGTTACCAAGCCCAAGCGCTATACCAACCCCTTGATAGACGCCAGCTCTACCAACTTCTAGATAGCAATACTGCCAGCAGCCAAGAACCCACCTTACCGCAGTGGCATGGTTTTACGGTTTTGGCAGTAGATGACCACCTACCAAACCTATTGGTATTAGAGGCGTTATTGGCAGAATTGGGCATTGATGTGGTGACGGTGTCAAGTGGTTTTGACGCGATTGACTATGTCACCACCCACCAAGCGCACAGTGATACTGCCGTTGACTTGATTTTTATGGATATTCAAATGCCAAGAATGTCGGGCAGTGAGGCTGCCAGTCAAATACGCGAAGTAGAAGCCAATGCTGGCAAAAAGCATATTCCCATTATTGCCCTCACCGCGCATAGCCTATCTGATGAGCGCGACAAGCTACTAGCCTCTGGCATTGATGACTATGTAGGTAAGCCCATCAGCCAAGCCCAGCTAACCCAAGTATTACAGCGCTGGTTGGGTAAAGATAGCGCATCCATGAGTGCGCTTACTCACCCGTCATCCACCACAGCCTCCGCCACTACCACTGTCGCCACTGTGACACCCAGTCCCTCAACACGTCTACCTACCTTGGCATTGCCTGCCCCTAGCAAAGTATTAGCTAGTAAGGTGTTAGATAGTGCAGCTAGCACAGACGATAGCAATCCACTCATCACGCTATCCTCTGTGGCACCACCAACGCCAGACTCTCTTAACCACTTAGCCGTCATTGATTGGGAAGATGCGGTGATGCGCGTGGCAGGTAAACCTGACTTGGCAGTCAACTTAATTATGCTTTTGATTGAGTCAATCGACCATGAAAAAAGCGACTTACAGCAGGCTTGGCAGCGTCATGACCGCCAAGCCTTATCGCATGTGGCACACCGCATTTTGGGCGCAAGTCGTTATACGGGGGTGCCACAGTTACGCCAAGCCAGTCAAAACCTTGAGGACAAGTGCTTACTCAATATCAATAACAGCTCACCTGCCCAATTTGCCATTTTGGCACCTTATTATGAACAGCTATTACAGGCTCTAGACAATATTGCCCAAGCAGATTTAACCCAGTTTCCTGCCCTCAAATACGCGCAGCTAAAAGAGCATGACATGACATGGAAAATGATTTAGCGCCCTTAGAGTAGTGGCTAGATGCACAGTTATCATGGTGTGCACCCATGTTTGCCAAGGGGATATTCTTAACTGGTCAGTACGGTTAAGCGGTTGTTAAATACCGCCAAACTCAGTAAAGTGGTGCATGACTTTTAGCCGATAGCGCAGTTATTTTTTGATGGTTTTTCTAAGGACGGTGGTGACATGGCGAAGCAAATTCCTTTTATTAAAGTGCCTTTTGTTAAACAATTAGCAAGCTTGAATGGGTTTATACCCATACCGCGGACAACCGTGCCACTTGAAGAGCGGCTAGCCGCAGCCAATAGCCATCTTGCCCCAGAGGTGCGGATTGAGGCGGACAAACACGGCAGCGTGGTGGTATGGCTTACCCGTGTAGAAAAACGTAACGCCCTGAGTTTTGTTACCATGGACAAGCTGATTTGGCTTGCCAAGCAGCTACAGCAGTGGCGCGATGTGCATGCGGTGATTGTGGCAGGTGAGGGCAAAAGTTTTTCCACGGGGATTGATTTGGCAGACTTGAACAATCCCAAGAACCTCAAAACCGTGGCTTGGGAGCTATTAAAACCTTGTCAAAGCAAGTTTCAACAGGTGTGTCTGGTATGGCGAGATTTGCCCATGCCTGTGGTCAGTGTGCTGCATGGGCACTGTCTGGGTGCAGGGCTACAGCTTGCCTTGGCAACTGACATTCGTATCGCTACGCCCACCTGCCAATTTGCCATCATGGAAGCCAAGTGGGGCTTGGTGCCAGACATGGGCTTGACCCAATCAGCGTTTGGGGTTTTACGTGCCGATGTGGTCAAAGAGCTTGCTATGACCGCGCGTGTCTTTGATGCCAAAGCGGCGCTGACTTACGGGGTTATTTCTTATGTATCTGAGCAGCCGATGCAAGCGGCACAAGCGCTGGTAGCCGAGCTTTCAAGCCGTTCTCCCGATGCGGTGCTTGCCAGTAAGCGCATTGTCAATGCCATGTATCACACCACCGCACTCACGTTATATCAAGAAAAATGGTGGCAGGTTAAGTTAATTTTGGGGCAAAATCGCAAGCTTGCCGTCAAAAAAGCCAAAGATGAAACGGTGACGTTTTTAAAAAGGCAATTTCGCTAAGGCGCGCTCATAGTGCTTGTAAGGTTGCACGGTTAGCGCAACTGGCTATCTTTACTGCCGCGGCGGTTGTATAGCGCAGTGTACTGTGATTTTTTTTCCAAAGATTGTTGGCACTGAATACAGTACCTGACCCCCGCCATGGCTTGTTGGCGCGCTTTGGGAATAGGTGCGCCACAGTCGTCACAGTGAGCGAGACTTTTACCGACAGGTAATGCCCGTCTTGCACGGGCAATAGCGTCATTAATGGTGTCTTCAATTTGTGCGTTTTCAGCGCCATCAGCCGCCCAACCACTTGCCATTTTTCACCTTTTTTGTTAGTTTATTACTAACAATATTGGGGTAAATTTGTGGAATTTCAAGAGGTTAGGTGGTATTAATCATCAGCCCTGCATACCACACAAGGTTGCGCCTTATTTGGGCTGCAAGTCAATGACTTGACCTTTCACCCCTGCCATCTCGTCACACATTAAGGCAACATATACCTGCATTAAGGCGGCGGGGTCTACCACGGTGGCAGGGTTTTCGCTAGGATAGGCACTGGCACGCATTTGAGTGCGAGTGGCGCCTGGATTGATGCAGTTAAAGCGTAGCGTGGTGGTCTTTTGGGTTTCTTGTGTCCAAATGTCGCTCATGCCTTCCACCGCAAGTTTTGACAAGGCATACGCGCCCCAAAACGCGCGCGGCTGACTGCCAACACTGCTAGAAGTAAATACCACCGACGCGGTAGGGGCCGATTTTAATAAAGGAAATAAGGCTTGGGTCAGCATAAAAGTGGCATTAAAGTTGACTTTCATAACTTGTTCAAAAATGATTGGGTCATACATCTCAAGGGGCGTTAATACCCCAAGCACCCCAGCATTGTGCAACAGTCCGTCTAGGTGCCCTACTTCACGCTCGATTAAAATCGCTAACTGCTGTATTTCGGTATGACTGGCACTTTCTAGGTTCATTGGCAAAATCGCAGGCTGTGCCCCGCCTGCTGCTTCAATTTCATCATAGACTTCTTCAAGTTTGCTAGCTGTACGCCCAAGTAGCAGCACGGTGGCACCGTATTTGGCAAAGGTGAGCGCCGCAATCCTGCCGATGCCATCACCTGCACCTGTTACTAGGATGTTTTTACCGATTAGGCAGTCGGGCTGAGGGATAAAATTGCGGATTTGGTCGTGAGTTAGCATGATGGTATCCTCAAATCTTTAAAAGCGGTATCAAAAAGCAGTATCAAAAAACAACATTGTATGGTCATAGGCGGGCGCCAAGACAGTGCCCTAAATAGCTAAGCAATCGGCGATGCAACGATGTAACTCATGGCTATCTGCCACCACCACTTGAGCGCCCCAATTGGCTAAATTATGTTTATCTTCGGGCGGAATATAGCCATAGCTTGCCAAAATGGTGGGCATGTGGGCGGCATTGCCTGCTTGGATGTCACGGATATGGTCGCCCACATACACGCAGTTTTCGGCACTAAACGCCAAATCAAATTGATCATTTAACTTGCTCACTGCCAAAAACATCGGCTCAGGGCCTGGTTTGGTATGCTGCACATCTTCGGGGCATACTAGCACCGAACAGCGCTGGGTAAGGCTCAGTTTGTCCAATAAAATCTCGGTCAAGTAACGCGGCTTATTGGTGACAATACCCCATGGGATATGACGGGCTTCTAGGCTAAGCAATAATGTATCAAGCCCAGCAAATAACTGGCTATCCACGCAAATATCTGCCTCATAGGTATCCAAAAATTCTTGGCGATATGCCAAAAGCTTGGGGTCATCGTCTGCCACTTTTGCCAGTTCATCGCCAAACATAAGTTTGACCATAGCCCGTGCCCCCGCCGAAACCTGCTCGCGGATGGCGGCATCGGTTGGGCATGGGTGGTGGTGTTTGGCACACATGACTTTAATAATGCGGATAAAATCGGGGGCGGTGTCAATGAGGGTGCCGTCTAAGTCAAACAGTACTGCTTTGATATTGGCTTTGATGGTATTGGTCATGTTGATATCCCCAGATATTTTAGTGAGTAGGCTTATACACTGCCATCATGTAGTTGACGTCCACATTTTGGGCAAGCCAGTAATGACGGGTGATGGGATTGTAGTGTAAACCAATTAAATCTTGACGGCGACAGCCTGCCCGCTCGGCAAAACGATCAAGCTCGGCAGGGGTAATAAATTTTTCGTAATCATGGGTGCCGCGCGGCAATAGTCTTAGCACATATTCGGCGCCAATCACGGCAAACAGGTAAGATTTCGGGTTACGGTTGATGGTAGACAATACTAGTACCCCATTGGGCTTTAGTAGCTTAAAGCAGGCATCAATGATTGATTGGGGATCGGGTACGTGCTCAAGCATCTCCATGCAAGTTACCACGTCAAATTTGCCTGCATGCTCGGCGGCAAATTCCTCTACAGCGACACAAGAAAATTGCAAGCGATAAGCGGTTTGGTCTGCGTGTAGCTGGGCAGCTTTGACATTTGCTTCCCCCAAATCAATGCCAGTAACGCTGGCACCACGCTCTGCCATACTGACAGATAAAATACCACCGCCGCAGCCCACATCTAGGACAGTTTTGCCCGTCAGTCCTGTGCCTTGGCGCTGAAGGGTTTGCTGTTCAATCCAGTTGAGACGCAATGGGTTGATTTGGTGTAAGGTGGCAAATGCCCCTGTTTTGTCCCACCACTGGTTGGCAAGGTCATTAAATTTTTGTATTTCTTGAGGATCAACATTTTGGTGGTTGGTTTTGGTCATGTTATTATTCCAGTGGCTAATCTAAATAAGGTGGTGCAAAACATACGTTATTCTAGCAGTTTTTATAGGGGTAGCTGTAGCCTTTCTGTGGCGAACTAACAAAAGTTTTTTGGCAAATGGTTGATCAATTTTGTTGTCATTGATAATTGAATATTAAGCAAATGATTGGTTTGTTTAAATTTTTTAACCAGTATATTGCGTTTCTTTTTCGCCCGTGTAGATTTTTTTAGCCACACGCCCAATACCCTTAGGCAAGCTAAGCATTTAGTGCTAGTATATTGTCAACGAATTTTTCGCATCTTTTTTTTAGCCATTTTACCTATTTGTTATTAATCAGCCCCTATGGCTTGGTCTTGGGGTACGCGTTATTGGATGAGACAACCATGAAAAAACTCGCATTGACTGCAATCGCTGCCGCTATTGGCTTGACTAGTTTATCAGCGCAAGCCGCCGATTTTGTGGCGGGCAAAGATTATACCGTTTTGGCAAATCCTGAAAAAATCGAAGGCAATAAAATCATTGTACGTGAGTTTTTTTGGTACGGTTGCCCGCATTGCTATAAGCTAGAACCTTATATGATGCAGTGGGCAAAAAAATTGCCGTCCGATGTGGTGTTTTTGCAGACCCCCGCCGCGATGAACCCCGTGTGGGAGCAAAATGCCCGTGGGTTTTATGCCGCACAGTTGCTAGGTTATCAAGGCAAAACCCACCAAGCCATGTTTGAGGCGATTCAAAAAGACCGTCAAAAACTCTTTGACCAAGCGTCTATTGGGCAGTGGTATGCATCAAAAGGGGTGGATATCAATAAATTTAATAACTTGTATAACTCGTTTGCCGTCAACACCCGCATTGCACGCTCAAAAGACGCCGCGCAGCGCTTCCAACTGTCTGGGGTGCCTGTGGTAGTGGTGGATGGCAAATACGTGGTATCAGGTGAAGATGGCAGCGTGGTGCAAGTGGTAGATTATTTGGTCAAAAAAGCCCGTACCGAACGCAACGGCAAATAAAAATCCCATGAAAAAGCCGATGATTATGATTATCATCGGCTTTTTTTGTGAACAGTGTAGTATCATTAGCCATGATATGATCTTGGTATTAATGGTCGGCAGGCTGACCGCCTTGGGCAATAATCCAGTCTTGCAAGGCTTGGCTTTTGGCGGCAAGTAACGTGTGATCGCCTTTGGCTTCCACATTTAGGCGAATTAGGGGTTCTGTGTTGGAGGCGCGCACGTTAAAGCGCCAGTTGGGAAAATTGACCGATAGCCCATCAAGCGTATCTAACTGGGCTTGGGCATCATCAAACTGGCAATAACTGGTTTCAAGCTTGGTAAGTACCTGAGGCGCCGTTAGCTTGGTTAGCTTAAAATTAATCTCCCCTGAGATTGGAAAGCCCTCAATCATTTCATCCACCAATTGGGATAGCGATTTGCCAGTTTTTGCCAATAGCTCAATCACTAACAGCCAAGGAATCATGCCACTGTCGCAATAGTTAAAATCACGAAAATAGTGGTGTGCCGACATCTCGCCACCATAGACAGCATTGTGCTCACGCATGATTTGTTTGATAAAAGAATGCCCCGATTTGCTGATGACGGCGTGACCATTTGCAGCGGCAATCACGCTTTCGGTATTTAGAATATTGCGCGGGTCATACACGATATTGGCGCCCTGCTCTTTTTCCAAAAACGCTTTGGCAAGCACGCCCACCAAATAGGTGCCTTCAATAAAACGACCTTGTTCGTCAAAGAAAAAACAGCGGTCAAAATCGCCATCAAACGCAATCGCCAAATCCGCTTTTTCTGCCAATAATTTTTCGGCGGTAACGGTGCGGTTGGCAATAATCATGGGATTGGGGATGCCGTTGGGGAAGCTGCCATCGGGTGCATGATTAAGCTTGATAAATTCAATGGGCGCATTGACTTGCTGCAGCCGCGCTTCTAGCAAGTCCACCACGGGGGCGGCACTACCATTGCCGCAGTTGACTACCACTTTAAGCGCGGTGAGGGCACTGGCATCAATATAGCTCATCAGATGGTCAATATAGGCGGTTTTGTCGGTTTTTAGGCAATATTCGCCTTGACTGGCAGGGGTGCTAAACTCGCCTTTTTCGGCAATTTTTTGAATGTCGGCAAGTCCTGTGTCTGCGCTGATGGGTTTGGAGTTTTCGCGTACCAGTTTTAGACCATTATAGTTAATGGGATTGTGGCTTGCGGTAACTTCAATGCCGCCAATTGCCTCATAATGACTGGTGGCAAAATACACCTCCTCGGTGCCTGTCATGCCCAAGTCAATGACGTCACTGCCTGCATCCAAAATGCCTTGAATGGTGGCTTTTTTGAGCGCTTCACTACTGGGGCGAATATCACAGCCAATCACAATGGCTTTTTTTTGCGCTTGTGGGTTTAAAAACTGGGCAAAGCCGCGACCAATGCGGTAAGCAATGGCTTCATCCAAATTAACCCCAAGCTCCCCACGGATATCGTAGGCTTTAAAGGAGGTAATCGGCATAGCAGAAAAAGATGACATCATGATTCTCAATACTCTCAATGTGGTGGAATTACTCAAAGTTTAACAATATCTGCGCTCAAAATCTAATGACCAATCGTTACACCGTGATAGGCTAGCTATCACCAAATATATCACGGCAATAAACTTTGGTGCTTACTGCGTCTAAATCACTGTGCCAGCGGTTTGCCAGGATCATATCACAACCTTGCAAAAACGTGCTCAATTCCTTAATCACAGCGCAGTCGCGATAGCTAGCTTCGCTAAGACTGGGTTCAAAAATCTGTACATCAATGCCATGTTGCTTAACAATCTCAATGATATCCAAGATAGCTGATTCCCGAAAATTATCGGCATCTTTTTTCATACTGAGTCGATAAATACCCACCAAATTGGGGTTTTTGGCAATGATTTGGCGGGCGATAAAGCGTTTGCGGGTGTTGTTAGCATCCACCACGGCATGGATGATATTGGCAGGAATACCTTGATAGTTGGCTCTAAGCTGCTGGGTATCTTTTGGCAAACAATAACCGCCATAACCAAAAGAGGGGTTGTTGTAATGCTGCCCAATACGTGGGTCTAGGCTCACCCCTGTAATAATTGCCTCGCTATCTAGTCCAACGCTTTGTGCAAAGCTATCTAACTCATTAAAAAACGCAATGCGCATGGCAAGGTAGCTGTTGGCAAACAGTTTTACCGCTTCTGCCTCGCGGCTTGGCATGATTTGGCTTGGGGTGTGCTCTTGCGCGCTGGCAGCCTGAAACTTCGCTATGATTGCCTCACAAAAGTCGTGCAGTGCAGGCACGTCACAGCCCACAATGATGCGTGATGGGTATAAGTTGTCATGGAGTGCCTTACCTTCTCGCAAAAATTCGGGCATAAACAATAGGCGCTCATCAAATGTTGCCTGCATCTCACGGGTAAACCCGATGGGTACGGTGGATTTGATGACAATAGGTACACTTGGGTGCTGGGCTCGCACCGCCGCAATGCTGCTTTCAACCGAGGTGGTATCAAATTTACCGGTTGCTACCTCATAATTGGTGGGGGTCGCAATGATAACCAGATCCGCTGCCAAAAAACTGGCGTCACTTAATAACTGCGCGGTGAGGTTTAAAGGCTCAGTTGCCAAAAATTTGGTAATCAGTTCATCTTGAATGGGCGATTGTTGTTGGTTTAATTGATTAATTTTTGCTTGGCAAATGTCTATTAACGTGACATGGCTGGCTAATATGGGCTGCGCCAGTAACACTGCATTGGACAAACCCACGTAGCCTGCCCCAATAATGGCGATATTTTGAATATTCATAGTCATCCCACCTTGTTGTTGATGGGTGACTATGCTACGGGGTTAATATAACAAAACGGTTACACACCCGTTAAAGGCAGCGTAATTTGCCCGCTGTTGTCATTGTGCGGATAACTTGCCCACGGTTTTTCTTGAGCGTACTTTCAATATCGTCTGTGCTGAGGCTGCTGCCTGATTGCATGGCACCGATTTGTGTTATGTTAATCATGTAATTTCTGGCATAGCTATATTCAGCGATGCTAATTGGCTGAAAACCTCGTTCTGAGTCTGCATACGCGGTTTTGCCTTTGGCGCTGCATTGCTTGGCGTACTGATACACTGCATCTGCAATATAGACCTCACTAGGTATTGCTGCGTTGCCAAGCAGCGGCATGGTCAGCAAGATTAAGGGCATTGACTTCCTCCCCTCCCTAAAGTGAGGGGATTCCTTCTACAAGACGGTCAAGCCCGACCGCAAGAATGTTC